>JANQIJ010000056.1 GCA_028282185.1 Rhodospirillales bacterium | reverse complement strand
ACCTGCCGGTCTCAGGCGAGGTCGTCAATATTCGCCGGGTCCGCGACCTGCAAGGCCGGCACGCGATCCTGGAAAGCATCGTCCTGCCGGACGCCCTGTTCCCCGGCCTGGCCAGCCTCAAGGAGACCCAGATTCCCAACACGCTCTATCAACTGTATCAGGAACGCTTCGGCGTCATCATCCACCGCGCGGTCGAGCATCTCACCGCGGTCCGGGCCGACCCGGAAGACGTGGTTCACCTGGGCCTCGACCGGGGCGCGCCGCTCCTCCTTATTGAGCGCATCGCCCTGACCCTGGACGGCCGCCCGGTGGAACTGCGGATTTCCCGCTGCGACACACGGCATCACGCCTATCTGAGTGACCTAGTGTGATGCGGCGCGCTGGCGATGTTCGGCATGTGATGACATGCCCGCTTCTTGAGCCGGTTTGTCGAACTGAAATCTACTATAGGAGGCATTATGAAAAACGAGGAAGAAAGCCGGGACGTCAAACTCGGTGAACAACAGCAAGGCGGCTTTCGGCTGACGGTCGCCCGCAAACTCATGGTCGGCTTCGCAATGCTGTCGGTTCTCTCCGCCGTGGTCGGCATGATCGGCATTTTCTACATCAGCAAGATCGACGACAAACTGAATAACATCAGTGAGATCGCGGCGCCGACGGTGGAAACGGCCGACGATCTCGTGATGAATATCTGGGAAGCGACCAAGGTCGCGGAAGAAGTCATCGCCGACGAGGAACTGAGCGACATTGAAGAACTGATCAAGGAATTTCGCGAACTTGTCGAAGCCTTCAAGGAAACGAATACCGAACTCGACGGGCTCGTGACGGACAAGGACCTGCTCGATGAATTGGCCACGGTCGGCAAGGAACACGCGGAGTTCGTCATAAACTCCGAGAAGATGTTCAAGTTCCACACGGATGAACTCGGCGAAGAGATAAAGGCCGACAGATTACTTGACGAATTTGACGGGATCGGCGCCAAGCTGATCGAACTGCTCGATGAGTTTTCGAACGAGAACGAAGCCGAGATGGCGACGGTCGAGGAACAGGGCGATCAATTGGTGGCCGACGGCACGGCAACCACCGAACAACTGAATGAATTGTTGGGCAGCCTGTTCGAACAAGATTACCCCGTCGTCGAGGCGGCTCTCAAACTGCAACGCATCATCATGGAGATACAGGATACGGCCGGCGAATACATGGCGACGGAATCGCTTGAGGAACTGAAAGTACCGGCCGCGGATTTCAAAAGGCTGAGCGATAGCGCCCAACCCCATTTCGATATTCTCCACCGGCTGGCGGAAACGGAAGAGGACAAGGACGACGCGAAGGTTCTTGAGAGAACCTTCGACAGTTGGATCTCCTCGGCCAACCAGGATGAACAACTTTTCGATACGCACAGGGATATGCTTCGAGCGGAGTTCGCCGCGGACGCCGCGACCGAAGACCTGGAAAAAGACGTCGATGCCGTCGCGGCAACCCTGGACATCATCGTCAACAAGGCGGACGCGATCAGCCACAGCGCCGATGAAATCGCGGCGGAACTTGTTATCGAAGCCAGGGCCTACATCTTGACTATCATCGTCGGGTCGATCCTTCTTTCCATCGGCCTGATCGTCCTCATGCGCCTGACCGTAACGAAACCCATGGTGCAAATGACCGGCGTCATGGACGGACTGGCCTCCGGCAACCTGAACCTTGAGGTGCCGTCGCTGCACCGGGATGACGAAATCGGCGAGATGGCCAAGGCCGTTCAGATCTTCAAGGACAATGCCGAGGAAGTCAAACGACTGGAAGAAGAACAAGCCAAGGCCGAAGAACAAGCCGAAATCGAGAAACGCAGGGCCATTGCGGAACTGGCCGACGGTTTCGAAGCCAAGGTCAGTTCCATCGTGGACAGCGTTTCCAAAGCCGCGGCGGGGCTCAAGAGCACGTCGAAATCCATGGCCGCCATGGCGCAGGAGACCTTGTCCGAATCCACGGCGGTTACGCAATCCGCCAACCAGGCGAGCGGGAGCGTGGAATCCGTTGCCGCCGCCGCCGAAGAGATGACGGCCTCGATCAAGGAGATCAGCCAGCAGGTCAACCACTCAAGGACGATCGCCGACCATGCCGTGAACGAGGCCCAGTCCTCGGCCGAAATCATCACCAACCTGGCGGAATCTTCACAGAAGATCGGGCAGATCATCAATCTGATCAACGATATCGCCGAACAGACCAACCTTCTGGCGCTCAACGCAACGATCGAAGCGGCCAGGGCGGGCGACGCCGGCAAGGGCTTTGCGGTGGTGGCCTCGGAAGTCAAGAACCTGGCCAATCAAACAGCCAAGGCGACGGAAGAGATCAGCCAGCAAATCGATACCGTCCAAAGAGAAACGGAAAGCGCCGTGAGCGCCATGGAGTCGATCAAACGCGTCATTGGCGAAACCAATGAAGTATCGACCGCCATCGCCGCCGCCATCGAAGAGCAGACCACCTCGACGACGGAGATCGCCAGAAGCGCCCAGGAAGCCCAAAACGGCACCCAGGCCGTGAGTTCCAGCATCGCGCAGGTGGGCAACTCGGCGCAACGGACGGACGAAGCCGTATCCGGCGTCCTGCAGTCATCGGATGAACTGTCCGATCAAGCGGCGGATTTGCGCCAGGAAGTGGACAGGTTCCTGACCAAAGTCCGGAGCGACTGATTTCGGCATTCCAGGCTTACAGCGTGGCCCAAGGGTCGCGCGACGGACCGGAAGAATTCCGGGGCTGCCGCCATGCGTCCGGGAATCGAAAGCCATGCTCAAACGGCGTAGTTCGCGGGCGGGCTACTGATACCCGGTCGCGGTGAGGCCCGCGGTGACGGCCCTCACAGGTGCGCGATGGTTTTTTTAAGGGAGACACCGGGCCAGAACCCAGCCCCGGAAACGCGACCGTCAGTCTTTCTTCTTCCAGCGGGCCCATTGCTCGTCGTCGTTACGCCCGACACGCATGCTTTTCACCACGGACTCGCGCAGCCGCTTGATCAGCACGCCCAGGACCGATCGCATGACCGGGTCCATGCCCTGCAACCGGCGTTTGAACTCACCTTTGGACAGAACAATGGTCTCCGTCTCTTCCACGGCGATGGCCGAGGCCATGGGGGTTTGGTCGTCGAACAGCGACATCTCGCCGATCACTTCGCCCTTACCCAGTCGGGCGACCACGTTGGGGTTGCTGGTATAGGTGCCGGTCCGGATTTCGACCTTGCCCTTGGTGATCAGGAAAGCGTTGTTATTGGGGGCGCCCTCGCGGAGCAGCTCCTCGCCGGACCTGAACGTCTTACGTGTCGGGTTGTCGGACACCTTGGGCCTCGAATAACTCACGCGCCGCTAACGGGCCATCCGCGCATTCTATCCCAGCTTCGTGACGACAATAAATCCCAACGAAAGTAAAAGCGGATCACGCGGTCCAATCACGCGGTCCTGGGCCCGAACAGGATCACCGCGGCCCCGCCCAGGCAGATGGCGGCGCCGATCAGATCCCAGCGGTCGGGCCGGGCCCCCTCGACGATCCAGAGCCAGCCCAGGCTGGCGGCGATGTAGACCCCGCCGTAGGCGGCGAAGGCCCGCCCGGCAAAGGCTGCGTCGACCCGCGTCAGGAGATAGGCGAAGAGCACCAGCGCCAGCACCCCCGGCGCCAGCCACCAGACGGGCTTGCCGAGCCTGAGCCAGGCCCAGAAGGAGAAACAGCCGGCGATCTCGGCCGCGGCGGCGGCGATGTAAATGGCAAAGGCGGGCATCTCAGCCCTGCAACCGGTCGCGGATGTCTTCCAGCACCGGGTCGTTCGCGAAATCGGCGCCGTCCGTGATGTCCGGCGGGCCGGGCCAGCCCGTGTCGGACCAATGGTGGCCATGGAATTCCTGGGCCGAGGCGTAGCGCGGGATCACATGGAAATGCAGATGGGCGTCGACCATCATCAGTTTGAGGTAGTTGATCTTGGCCGGCTCGAAGGTGGCGGCATAGCGCCCTTCCACAAGGTTGCAGGCCTTGGCGAAGGCCGCCCCTTCGTCCGCCGTCATCCCGCCCAGGCTGTCGCACCAGCGGTTCAGGGACAGGACCGAGGCGCCCAGGGTACAGTGGGCCGGCCGCACCGACCAGGTCCAGTGATCGGACCGCCAGATCGCCAGGCGATCGACCTGGAACTTGTCCTGGAATTCCCCGAAGGTTGCGCTCATCCCACCATGGCGCCCTATTCCGCCGCGTCCAGATGCGCGTTGTAACGCTCGAACAAGGCCATGTTCTTCTCCACGTCGTAGGGTTTCTCATGCAAGGTCTCGGCGTCCCATTCGGAGCGCGCGATCTCGAAGAAGTCGCCGCCATAGACATGCAGCGCCCCCGTGGGCCGGTCCAGGGGGTTGGTCACGGAATGGACGATGTCCTTGCCCAAGGGCGCCACGTCCCCGGCGCTGAGCGCCTCCGCCCCCGCCGCCTCGATCCGGGTTGCGCCGGGATCGCCCACCCGTCGCCAGAAGATGTTGTCCTCGCGCCCGGAATAGATGCCGATCACCGCCCACATGTTGTGATTGTGCGGCAGCAGCGTCATATAGGGTCCCCAGACCAAATTGAGAATCGTCAGCCGCTCCGAGACGTATATCCGATCCGGTCCGGCGCGGGACGGCTCGCCCAGGGCCGATACGACCGCGGACGGGTCGGAGAGCGCCCGGGTCACCAGCTCCTTCACCGCCATATGGTCGTCCGTCCCCTCGATGGCCTCCAGGCAGTCCTGGGTGAAACGATCGCGTTCGAACATGGGGACAATCTCCGATCAAATTGGTCGTTGGCCGATCGCTTCGGTGGCGTCGGCCGCGGGACGGGACGGGTTCTCGGCACCGACATGGCCAAGGATATCCACATTGACCCCCGGCGGCTTTTGAGGCAGCGATTCGGTGCTGCCAAGGCCCCTTGCCCGGAAAGGCCAGTGCAAACCGATCATATGATCGCGGTAAATCTCAAACAAGTGTATACAAAGTGCCGCAGTCCCTTGAACTGAAACGAATTCCGCACGTGGTGCGGTCGCCCAACGATCACCGATCGCTCAGCCACGGCGCCTGATTTGATCCTGGCGAAATGACCTTAAATCGCCGGAAACCCATGGTTTACAAGGGGTTGCCGGGCACCGACATGGTATCGGCGCCCCGCCGCTCCGGTTTTCCGTCGTCCAGGTCCATCGCCAAGGTCCGATGCCGCGCCGGAATCCCCGCCCAAAGATGTTGACGGTTGCCGCGCCGCAACGAAAACATTGTTTCGAATCAATGAAGTCGCACCGAGTGCGGCCTAAAACACCCGCCTTTGACCGGGCAACGCAGCCCCCTTGCCGAAAACCGTTCGGGCGAGATCCCGCAGTTTATCCACAACATTACCCACAACGCCCACGTGTATCGCGCAAGCCGGTTCATGTCGGTCCCGTTTCACCCGGCGACGACCGGCCTTGCGCACGGACGCTCTCCCATGGCCGCGCAGAAAGCGCGATCACCTGCCCGGCGCCATTGATTCGAATCAAGGCGCCGGCGCCCGAGATCAGTTAGACATCGTGACCGCAAACAAATGCTGGAGGACGGCCATGTCCGACGTCATCTGGAAGCTGCGTGAAGACCATAAGAAGCTTGCCCGCCTGCTTGACTTGATCGCCCGCGAAATTCGCATCTTCGATGCCGGTGAACGGCCCGACTACGAACTGGTCGAGATCATCTTGGAATACGTCATCAATTACCCGGACCTGTTCCACCACCCCTGGGAAGACCTGGTGTTGGAAAAACTGCGCCTGCGCGACCCCCATGCGGCGGAGAGCGTCGGTGCCCTGGACCAAGAACACGCCAAGCTGGCCCATTTGACGCGCCGTTTCGCCACAGCCGTGCACAATGTAATGCGGGATGAGGAATTGCCGCGCGAGTGGTTCGTGGATGTCGCGTCCGAGTATCTGACCTACCAAAGGCGCCACATGCAGATGGAGGAAGTCATCTTCTTCCCTGCCGCCTTGCGCGGGTTACGCGCGGAAGACTGGGACGAAATCACCCAGGCCCTCAAGAGACCGCAAGACCCGTTGTTCGACGAAGGTGCCGCAAAAGCGAAGTACGACCGCCTGCACCAGGAAGTCATGAAATGGGGCAAGCCGGTCGATCATCACGCCATGGGCGAAACGCCGGCCAAATCAGAGCGTTGACGGCGGCCTCAATAGAACGTGTTTTGCCTGTTATCGCCGCGCGCGCCATATCCTCATGACAATCGAGGAAAGGGTATGGCCATGCGACCGCGTAGGGAAAACCTAATGGGCGCCTTGTTGGCGGGCGTCATTCTGTTGGCGGCTGCCGCGGCACCGGCAGCGATCAAGACGACAACTGAGAACAACCCGTCCCTTGAGGCACGGATATCATCGGCCAGCTGGAACCTGGCGCTCGGCGACGGGCCGCGCGCCGAAGCGGGCGCCGCGTTCCTAACGGCGCGCGGCAAACAGGACATCCTGGCCACCCTGGTGCTGGTCATGCGCTACAACGCAGCGACCGAGAAATACGCCCTTGAGGCCTTCAACAAATTGACCGGCGGCGCGGTCAAGGGTTGGCCCGAAGCGCAGCTCTGGTTGGAAGCCCATCCGGAGATCAAGCCACATAACAGCTACCGGGTGCTGAAGCTTTATATGGTGTCCAATATCGACCCGCATTTCCTGCAGTTTCTGGGCGGCGCGCGGTCCGATCCCGACAAGATGAAGATCCGCTTGGAAGAAATCGTCTGGGGCGGCGTTCGGGTCGATGGCATTCCGTCCCTGGACGGCCCTGACATGATCGCCGCCGACGCCGCGGACTACCTGCGGCCGCAGGACCCCGTGTTCGGCGTCGCGATCAATGGCGATGCCCGCGCCTACCCGCTGCGGATCATGGGCTGGCACGAAATGTTCAACGATGTAATCGGCGGCGTTCCCGTGGCCCTGGCCTATTGCACGCTCTGCGGATCAGGCATTCTTTATGAGACCAAGCTGGACCGCTATGCGGAACCCCTGCTGTTCGGTTCATCCGGCTTTCTCTACCGGTCCAACAAACTGATGTTCGACCGCCATACCTTCAGCCTTTGGAACCAGTTCACCGGCCGGCCCGTCACCGGCCCGCTGGTCGATAGCGGCATCGAACTGAAAGTCCGGCCGGTGACGATCACCAACTGGTCCGATTGGCGTCGCAAGCATCCCAAGACCCAGGTACTCAGCCTGGAGACCGGGCACGAGCGGGACTATTCGCCCGGCGCCGTCTATGGCCATTACTTTGCGTCCCGTGACCTGATGTTCCCGGCCCGAGTCCGCCAAAACCGGGTGCAACAAAAGGACTACGTATTCGGCATCCGCACGCCCGAGGACAACAAGGCCTGGCCGTTGCACCACTTCACCCGCGGCCGGGTGATCAACGACACCGTCGGCGGGCGATCGGTGACCCTGATCGGCAACGCGGAAACCAGAACCGTGCGGGCCTACTTCACCCGGGGCGAAACGTTCAAGAAAGGCCTGGGCCCGGACAGCCTGGACGGGCCCGGCGGTCTATGGCAAATCGGCGAGCTTCACCTGACCGGCCCCAAGGGCGAGCATTACGCCCGCGCGGCCGGCGGCATCTCCTTCTGGTTCGCCTGGGATAACTACCTGGGGCGTGATTCGGACTTGTACGAACCGACGGACTGACGCTTGTGGATTCTTAATTTTTGCGCAAAGCCACTTTCGCCCGCCCCGAGCTTAGCGACGACGACGGGCGCAAATTTCCGCAACGGCCCGCTGCGCGGTCTCAGGTTTTGCTATTCTACATATCTCTGTCTGCGCAAAGCCACTTTCGCCCGCCCCGAGCGTAGCGACGACGACGGGCGCAAATTTCCGCAACGGCCCGCTGCGCGGTCTCAGGTTTTGCGACTCTACATATCTCTGTCTGCGCAAAGCCACTTTCGCCCACTGCGCGGTCTCAGGTTTTGCGACTAACGCATGACGAAAGGATTGGGCACCTCGGTCGCCATGGAAATCCAGACGCTCTTGGTCTGCAGGTATTCGTCGATCGCCGCCTGACCGCTTTCCCGGCCCAGGCCCGACTGCTTGTATCCGCCGAACGGCGACATGTAGCTGACGGCGCGGTAAGTGTTGACCCAGACCGTCCCGGCCTGCAGTTCTTCCGACATGACGAAGGCACGACGGATGCTTTCCGTCCAGACCCCGGCGGCCAGGCCGTAGACCACGTCGTTGCCGATTTGGATGGCCTCTTCTTCGTCCTCGAAGGGAATCACCGAAAGCACCGGTCCGAAGACCTCTTCCTGGGCGATGCGCATGTCGTTGTTGACACCGGTGAAGATCGTCGGTTCGACGAACCAGCCGTCGCCGCATTCCGGCCGCGTCGCCTTGCCGCCGCCGACCACCGCCTCGGCGCCCTCACCCTTGGCAACCTCCATGTAGCCAAGGATTTTCTCGTACTGCGGCGGCGTCGTCACCGGGCCGACCTGGGTTTCCATGTCCATGGGGTCGCCCATTTTGGCCGTCTTGGCGAGCGCCACCAGCTTGTCGACGAATTCGTTGTGGATCGATTTCTGAACCAGCAGGCGCGAACCGGCGATACATGTCTGGCCCGTGGCGGCGAAGATGCCGGAAATCACGCCCTTCACCGCGTTTTCGATGTTGCAGTCGTCGAACACGATGTTGGGCGACTTGCCGCCCAGCTCCAGCGAGACCTTCTTCAACTGTTGCGCCGCGGTGGAATAGACGTGCTTGCCGGTGACGGACCCGCCGGTGAAGGCGATCTTGGCCACGTCCGGGTGATTGATCAGGGCTTCGCCGGCCTCCTTGCCATAACCGGTGACGATGTTGACGACGCCGTCGGGAAAGCCCGCCCGCTTGAACAGGTCCATGAACTCCAGCGCCGAGGCGGAGGTGAATTCCGACGGCTTGAGGACCGCCGTGTTGCCCGCCGCCAGGGCCGGCGCCAGCTTCCAGGCGGTCAGCATCAGGGGCGAGTTCCAGGGCGTGATCAGACCCACCACGCCCAAGGGTTCCTTGCGGGTGAAGTTGAAGGTATCCGGCTTGTCGATGGGGATGACCGCGCCCTCGATCTTGTCGGCCAAGCCGCCGAAGTAATAGTACCACTGTGGCGCGTACTTGGTTTGCAGGCCCATTTCGGCGATCAGCTTGCCGTTGTCGCGCACTTCCGTCGCCGCCAGGTCTGCCGCGTTTTCGGCGATCAGATCACCCAATCGACGCAGTAGATGGCCACGCTGGGTCGGCGTCGTCTTGCG
>JANQIJ010000027.1 GCA_028282185.1 Rhodospirillales bacterium | reverse complement strand
TCATCGACCGCTTGAGCGACGAGATATGGTCGACGAACAGAACCCCGTCCAGATGATCGATCTCGTGCTGGATGCAGGTCGCCATCAGGGCGTCGGCCTCCAATGTGCGGATTTCGTTTTCCCGGTCCAGGTAGCGGATGGTGACCCGTTCCGGGCGCACGACCTCGGCGAAATGCTCGGGCAGGGACAGGCAGCCCTCTTCGTGAACGTGCTCTTCCTCGCTTTCCCAGATCACTTCCGGATTGGCCATCTGGATCGGCTGTGGGTCCTCGTTCTCGCGCGCCACGTCAACGACGATGATCCGTTGCTTGACGCCGACCTGGGGCGCGGCCAGACCGATGCCGTTGGCCGCGTACATGGTTTCCAGCATGTCGTCCATCAACCGCCGCACGTCGCCGTCGACCTTGTCGACGGGCGGGCTCTTGCCTTTCAGGCGCGGGTCGGGGGCAACGATGATCTCCAGCTTGGCCATGGCGGGCAGCGGTCCGTTTCGATTGCGAAGGGAATAGGGTGCCTCTCACTTATGTCCAAAGCCCCGCCCGGTCAAGGGCGGTGCGGCGGGCCCTGGCCCGGCGCAGCGGTCTGGAGTAGGGTCCTGGGTCATGGCGGGACAAGGGATCATCGGCCTCGTCGCCTTCGTTTTCCTGGCGACCCTTTTCACGGACGACCGGCAGGCATTACGCCGGGCCTATCCCTGGCGCGTCGTCCTCGGCGGCTTGGTGTTGCAGGCGGCGTTGGTCTTGGTGCTGTTGAACTGGGCACCGGCCAAGGCGCTGTTCCTGGCCGCGAACGAGGTCGTGCTGGCGCTGCAGGCGGCGACCCGGGACGGCACCGCCCTGGTCTTCGGCTATCTGGGTGGCGGTGCCTTGCCCTTCGCCGAAACCTATCCGGGGGCCAGTTTCGTCCTGGCGTTCCAGGCCCTGCCCCTGGTCCTGGTGATCAGTGCTCTGTCGGCCCTGTTGTTCCATTGGCGCATCCTGCCTTGGGTCGTTCGCGGGTTCGCCTGGGCCCTGGACCGCAGCCTCGGGCTCGGCGGGCCGGCCGGCGTGGCGACGGCGGCCAACGTCTTCGTCGGCATGGTCGAGGCGCCTTTGCTGATCCGCCCTTACATGGCGCGGTTGGGCCGGGCCGACCTGTTTTTGGTGATGACCGCCGGCATGGCGACCATCGCCGGCACCGTGCTAGCGCTTTACGCCACGTTTCTGGCCGGCGTCCTGACCGATCCGGCGGGACATCTGCTGACCGCGTCGTTGATGAACGCGGTGGCCGCCGTGATCGTCGCCCGTCTCATGGTGCCCGTCGCTTGGTCCGGGACGGAAGCCCGTGGCGCGACGGCCGTCGACCTGGGGTCTTCGCCGGACAGCGGGATGATGGAAGCGATCACCCGCGGCACGGCGGAGGGCATGAAACTGCTGATCAACATCACCGCCATGATCGTCGTCCTGGTCGCCTTGGTCAGCCTGGTCAACGGCGCCCTCGGCCTTTTGCCGGATCTATCGGGTGCGCCGGTCACGCTGCAGCGTCTGTTGGGCTGGGCCATGGCGCCGGTCGCCTGGTTGATGGGCGTGCCCTGGGCCGAGGCCGGCCAGGCCGGCGCCCTGATGGGGATCAAGACGGTATTGAATGAACTGCTCGCTTATCTTGAGCTCAGCCGCCTGCCCGCGGGCGCGCTCTCGGACCGATCGGCGATGATCATGGCCTATGCGCTGTCGGGCTTCGCCAACTTCGGATCGCTGGGCATCATGATCGGCGGCCTGACTGCCATGGCGCCGGAGCGCCGGGCCGAGATCGTCGCCTTGGCGCCCCGGGCGCTCGTCTCCGGGACCCTGGCGACCTGCCTGACCGGGACCATGGTCGGGCTTCTGGGTTGACCCCGCCGGGCGCCGGCCCGATGCCTATAGCAGTTCGGGTTTAGATTGAAACGGCTTAGATCGGCAAGCCGGCCTTCCCAGCCAGCGAACCGGAAACAGCGTCTCGGCTATTCAATTTAAACGTGACACGCTTTAGCGCAATACCCGCACCCGGTAGGTCAGTTCGGCCCGCCCGCCCGCCGGGACGTCCAGGTGCCAGCGCGCCTGGCCGCCGGCCCGTTCGTGGGGCCGGTTTTCTTCCGTCACCCGCCAATCGCCGGGCAGGGTCTCGTCCAGGCGGACGCGGGCCGGCCGGTCGCGGCCGTTCCTGACCTCGATGCGGAAGGCGGCCTCGACATTTCGGCCCTTGGCGTCCAGCCGCTGGAACGCCGTCTGTTGCCGGCGCACCGTGACATCGAAGGCCCGGCCGATGGTCAGGCGCGCCCTCTCGCCACCGGGCGTGTCGATGATCCGGTCTTCGCCGGCGAACAGCGGCGGGCCGCCCTTGGTCGGCCGATAGACCCGGATGATCCCCGCCGGCAGCGGCAGGCCGCCCGGGACCAGGTCCCGGTTGTCGAAGGCCAGGCGCAGGTCCGGGTGGCTCGGTCGGGGCTGCCCCCGCTGAGCGCCGAAGACCACCGGATGACCGGCGCTGATCAGCGTTTCCGTGACCGCAACGTTTGCCGCGTGGAGCAGTGCCAATTGCCGGGTTTCATTGTTTCGCAAACGAACCAGCCCCGGTACGGTATAGACATGGGCGCCGCCGACGGCTTCGCGCGCCGGCAGGGCGTGCCCACCGGCGTCGGCCACGGCCTTGGTCGCCATCAGGGCCATGCCCTCGGCCCGGGGTTGGGCGCGCGGGCCCGTGCGGCGGTTGATCTGGCCGGCCACCAGACGCAGCGCCTGGGCCGACAAATCGACGCCCGTGTCGTTGCGGACACCGGCCCAGGCGGTCAGGTCGAGGTGTCGGCCGTCGGTCGCCAACTGGGCCGTGTAATCGACGGACCAGGCGAGGCCTTCGCTCAGATAGGTCAGTTGCAGGCCCTTGGTGCCCGGGCCGGCGCTGAGCCGTGCCGAGAGCACCGGTCGGGGCGGCAGGCCGAATGTTGCGTCGGGGAACGACAGCCGCCCGGGAACGCCGGTTTCCAGGCGGCCGTCGATGCGCAATACCGGCCCGCCGGCAAGCGATACGACCTCTGCCCGCACCCGGCGTTCCGCCCCGGTGGTCGGATGGGTCTTGATGACGTCGACCTCGCGCCCGAGATGGCGGCGCAACAGGGCGTCCGGCGTCAGTACCTCGCGGTTGAGCGTCACCGCCGTCACCGTCAGCGGGCCGCCGTCGCCGGCGATCCTGAGGCTTTCGACGATTGCCCGTTCGCTGATCCCGGCCAGGGTCAGGGTTTCCTCGCCGCCATCGGTTTTGAGTTCAAGCGCACGGCGCTCCCATATCTGGCCCAAACCGCCCGTGAACACGTTGACCACCCGTTCAGTTACCGGGTCGGGCGCGTCGGCGACATCGGCAAATCCGCGAATCGGCAGGGCCAGGACGGTGGCCATCAGGACCGGAAGGACGACGAGGCGGAAGCGGCACATGCTTGATCTCCTTGGCACTTTGCGGCGGCTTGCGTTCACCATTTGTTTTCTCGGCCCGCCTGGGGCAACCTTGACCGGGAAATCCGGCGGAGTAAAGGCGGCTTGGTGGGCGTGGAAACTTCAACGATGGATGGTTCGGCCGTGTTTTTCGGCGCAATGCTGGTTGTGCTGTTTGTGATGTTCGTTGCCGTGATCTCGCTCTGGAGGGAACGAAACAGATTATTGACGGCACAAAACGCTGACCGGCAAAGAGTTGAGAAGGCGAGCAGCACGGAGGCCTCCTTGAGGGCCGAATTGCAATCGGTCCGTGAGAATTTGAGCCGACTTGAAGACGAAAAATCCGAGGCGCTGGCGAAGAGACAATCGGCAGAGGCCGGAAAGACCGACGCCGAAAAGGAACTGGCACTCAAGAATCAGGAACTCGGACTGATGCGGTCGCAAATGGAGGATTGGGAGAAGACAAAGAAAGAGACGATCGAGGCGGCAAAAGCGGGCGCCATTACGAGTGCGCGGGAACTCTCGTCAAAATTGCTGGAAGATCACAAGCTGGAAAGCAAGGCGTCGAATGACGAAAAGGAAAAGATATTCAAAGAGTCGGTCGACGAAGTCAGGAACAAGTACGAGAAAATTTCTCAAACGATCGCCTCGTTTCATTCCAAGGTCCAGGAACATGGCGAGAGGGTCGATACCGTATGGCGGGCCTTGACCTCGCCCGGTGGCGCCGCGGATGTCGCCGAGGTCGGCCTCGGCAACGCATTGAAGAACATCGGCCTGGAACAGGGTCGGGACTTCGTCCTTCAAAAAACCATCCAAGGACAGCGGCTGCGGCCCGATGCCGTGGTCTTCATGCCGGGTGACTCCGTCTTGATCATCGACAGCAAGAGTTCAAAGTGGATCGTCGAAATGGCACAAGCGGAAGGGCAAGGTGCTGAGATGGAGCAATCGGCACTGAACAAGTTCGTCGATCGAATGAACGCTCACTTAAAGGATCTGTCCTCGAAAAACTATGCATCCGCGGTCGAAGAGACCTATCGAAATTCCGGAAGGGCCGGGCGCATCACCCGCACGCTGACCTTGATGTACCTGCCGAGCGAATCCGCGCTCGAAAAGCTCGGGTCGGCGGACCCCAAGTTCATCGAAAAATGCCGAAAGGCGAGTGTGATTCCGTCCGGTCATTCGGGCCTGTATTGCCTCATAGGCTTCGCAAGAAGTGAGATCAAACTTTCACGTCAAACGGAGAACCAGGCGAAGATCGTGGAACAGACGGGTGTGTTGCTGGATCGTGTCGCCATCGTTCTGGAGAACGCAGGAAAGATTGGCAGAGGTCTAAAGAGCGCGACGAAAGCCTATGGCGACATGGCAAGGTCGTTCAATTCGCGGCTGCTGCCGAAGGTGAGTGAACTGCGTGCGTTGGGTGTCGAAACCAGTCGGAACGATGGCTTTCCAGATCGCATGCAGTCGCTGCAAGTCGTCGCGGACGAAGGGTCGGACGTTATCGAAGGCGAAGCCGAGGAAATATTGGAGATCGGCCATGACTCTTCGAATTCGGAGCCCGGCTGAGCTTGTCGCCATTCATGGGCAACTGGCGCCGCCAGCACCGGAGATAGCCCGGCAGTCCGCGCGACTGGAACCGGGCGGTCGGACTGCCGGGAAAGCTCGTTCACCCGGTTTTACACCGCCCCGGTGTATTCGCCGCGCGCCGGGTAGTTCTTTTCGATGGCGAAGTCCAGGGCCGCCACCAGTTCCGAGAAATGCGGCCGGACGAAGGGCATGGTCTGAACCGAGCCGTAATAGAGCGTCTGTTCCGGCGTTACCATGAACAGGCCCGGTTCGGCGAACAGGGCCGGCTCCTCGATGCCGATCGAGGTCTTGCCCCGCGACGTCGAGATGTAGAGGCCCCATTCGCGGGCTTTCGACAGGCTGAGGTCATAGCCGAAGCGCAGGTTCCTGGCTTCGATCTTATCGGCCATGGCGCGGGTCCGTTCCTCGCCGTCGGTGCTGAGCGCCAGGCTGGTCACGCCGCGTTCGGCGAAATCCGGCGCCCGCTTGTCGAATTCGGTCAGATAGTTGGCGCAGATCGGGCAATGCAGGCCGCGGTAGAAGCAGATCACGACGCCGCGTTCGGATTTTTCGCTGGCCAGGTCGAAGCTGCCGTGGTCCAGGGTTTCGACGTTCAGGTCGGGGGTTTTCTGACGGGGAGTGAGCAAGGGTCTTCTCCTAAACTGGGGTAAGGTCGCATCGATGCGCCGGGATGTGCCCCGCATCTACGCCCTTCCGATCGGCAGCGCAACAGGCTTGCCATGGGGTTACGGCTTTGTGATCGCCGGGCGCGGCCGTCAAATGCTCTCGAAATTGACCCGTCCTTCCCCGGCGGCGGGGTCGGCCGCGCGCCGTCCGGCCCTACGGTCGAGGGAACGTGACGCCGCCGGGGGTTGACCTTTCCCTATGGGCATCCCCTATAACCCGGCCAGCAACCCACCCGGTCGATCCGGCCGCGGCCCGGACGATCTTTCCTCGGACCGATCAGCATAAGGTGTCCCCTATGTCCCTGTTCACGCCCATCCGCCTGCGCGGCGTCACCGTCTCCAACCGCGTCGCCGTTTCGCCGATGAGCCAGTATCGCGCGCGGGCCGGCCTGGTCAACGACTGGCATCTGGTCCATCTCGGCCGTTTCGCCCTGGGCGGCGCCGGCTTGGTCTATACCGAAGCCACGGCGGTGGAGGATCGCGGCCGTCGCACCCATGGCGATCTCGGCCTGTGGCATGACGGTCAAATCGAAGGCCATGCCCGCATCGCCCGTTTCCTCGCCGACGAAGGGGCCGTCCCTGGTATCCAACTGGGCCATGCCGGCCGCAAGGCGAGCGAGCGGCGGCCCTGGCACGGGCAGACGCCCGTCGACGACGAGGACGTGGCGCTTCGCGGCGAAGCGCCGTGGCGGGCCGTCGCGCCCTCGGCCTTGCCGTTCGGCGACGGCTGGCCGGAACCGCACGCGCTGGAAATCACCGAGATCGAGGCGACCGTCGCGTCCTTTCGCAACGCCGCCCGCCGCGCGCTTGACGCCGGCTACAAGATCATCGAGGTCTATGCCGCCCACGGCTTTCTCATTCATCAGTTCTATTCCCCGGTGGCCAACGCCAGGACCGATGCCTATGGCGGCGATTTTCAGGGCCGGGTCAGGTTGGCCCGAGAGGTGGCCCGGGCGATCCGCCAGGTCTGGCCGGAAGATCTGCCCCTGGCCTTCCGTTTGTCGGCGACGGATTGGATGGA
>JANQIJ010000004.1 GCA_028282185.1 Rhodospirillales bacterium | reverse complement strand
GGTCTGGCGGCGATCCGCCGGGCGCTCGACGCCCGGCCAACCGCCCCCGGCGGCAACTTCCAGCTAACCTTCGACGGCGACGACCGGTTCAGCCGCTGGCTTGACGGGTTCTACGCCTGGATCCGCAGCCATGGGGTCTATTACGGCGATTCCGGGATCTTTGCCCGCCGCGCGATCTATGAAGAGTTGGGCGGGATCCGGCCGCTGGCCCTGATGGAGGACTTCGATTTCACCCGGCGCCTGGAAAAGCGGGGACCGACGGTCTGCATCGACGCGCCGGCCCTGGTCACCTCATCCCGCCGTTTCAGGGGGCGCCACCCGGCCACGATCGTCTGCGGCTGGCTATGGATCCACGCGCTCTATTTCCTTGGCGCGCCGGCGGAAAAACTCGCCCGACTTTACGATTCCGCCCGCCGGCGACAGCGCCCCGTGGTTTAGCTGCCCGAAGGCGCGTTGATCGACCAGTCGTATTCGTAGCCCAGGACACTGTCGGCGCCCTCCAGCCTGTCCCGCAAATCCGGCGCGGCATAGCGTTTCAGGTGATCCAACACGCCTGCCGTATCACCGCCGAAGTCGTCTTTGAACCAGACATAGATCTTCGACAGGATCAGGTCGCCGTCGCCGTCGAAATGGGCACCCCGGGGATCGTTGACGTAGGTGCGCGCCGCTTGCTCCAAGTCCGCTTCAAGCGTCGCCGCACGGAACGCCCGAGGAAACAGGTCGGGGCAGCCGACCGAGGCGCAATTGACGCCGTAATGGATGCGCGGGTCCCGCCAGATCGGCCTAAGAATTCGGTGTTCGATGTCGTTCAATGACAATTCGCGCCCTTCCACGGCCACCAATTGTTTACCCCACGGGCCGTCGGCGAACAGACCCGAAGACAAATCGATGTCGCGGATCGTTTTGACCGGCCAATGGTCGAGCACGACCTTCACCGTCAGCGCGTTATAGAAGTTCAGCCAATAGGCATATTGTTCGTCGCGGCCGAGGCCGCTGACCGCGACCTCTTCAAGCGCCGCGACATAGGCGTCGAGGGCTTTCTTATCGGTAGGGGTGACATCATCATAAGCCAGCGTATCGACGCCTCCCTCGTGGACCGTGAGATAGCGGTCTAGAAACCGGTCCCAAGCAGCGTGATCGACGGTCACGGTGGAGTTCGGGGCATGCGCGGTCCAGTCCTCCCAAAGCTCCGCCTTGGGCGCGAAAACCGCCTCCAGCGAAGCAAAGGCGCTGACACTCAGCCAGATGGCGACGATCCAACCGTTTTTCAGAATCCTTTTCCTCATTCTCGCTCCTGGACTGACAGTCATGGGGTTTCACCGGGTCAATCGGGTTTGCCGGGTCGCAAGATCATATAGGCCGCCTCATTGCGCGGGTCGCGTCACATTCGATCACGTCGGCGTAAGCCACGCGCGAACCGCCGCCCCATTCGGGTTTCGGGTCAAGGCCCGTCATGCGGGTATATGGACGGGCGAGCAGGCGGACGGACGGGGGACCCCCCGACGGATCATCTATGACCGACCGTTATGACCTTTGGCATATGTTTGCATTTTAAAGGTTTTGTTACAGTTGTATGCAAAACAGCAAGTGTTGGTTGCTACATTTTTTGCACCTCAGCAAAGGTGAATGCGCCATGGGCACCCTGGGATCAGTCGCGAGGCGGGCATCGCCGGGCAGGCAATCTGCCCCCGAAACGGTTGCGCCTCGCTTGTTTCGTTACGTTTGGGACAAACCGGCCCAATGGCCGTCGAAATTGACAACGGGCATCCGCATCGCCGGCCCCGGGTCGCCCAAGATCGATTGCGGTTCCGGATGAACCCGGCGACGGTCATCGGCATGATCGGTGGCATCCTATTGGTTGGTGCCGCGATCGCGTTTGGCTCGGCCGATGTCGTCGTCTTCTTGAACATTCCCGGTCTGATGATTGTCGTCGGCGGCACCGTGGCGGCGACGTTGATCAGCTATCCCCTCGGTGAGTTTCTCCGCGTGTTCAAGATCTTCTTCATCGTCCTGCGAAACGAACGCCTCTACGCCCGCGACGATGTCGATGAAATCATCCGGGTGGCCGGATTGCTGTCTTCCGGACAGACGCCGAAGGTGGAAGACGAACTGCCGAAGATCAAGAGCCCCTTCCTAAGGACGGGCGTGCGGCTGGTCTCGGACGGCGTGGCGTTTTCCGATATTCAAGAACTGTTGGAATGGCGGATTCAACGGATGCAGGCGCGGGAGAGAGCGGAAGCGGGCATCTTCCGGGCCATGGGCGCCTATGCGCCGGCGTTCGGCCTATTGGGCACGCTCATGGGCCTGGTCAACATGCTGCGGAACCTTAACAGCGGGTCGATCGAGCAAATCGGCACCGACCTGGCCCTCGCCCTGATTACCACGTTCTACGGCGTGTTGCTGGCCAATCTCATATTCCTGCCGGTGGCAGCGAAACTCGAAGGGCGGACCGATGAACGGACCGCCGTGCTGGCCATGGCCATGGAGGGGGTCCGTTTATTGCATGAGCAACGCGGACCTGCCTACGTGCGGGAAACGTTGAATTCGTTTCTGGCGCGCCAGGATGACGAACTCGCCGGAACCATGAACGGTTTCCAGAGAGGTCCGATTTCCTGACCCGCCGGATGACCGATCGCACCGCCATGCAACGACGGATTGGAACAAGGGGATGAAACGTTTCGAAGACCATCGCATGACATTCGATCGTCCGACGGGATGGTTGCTCAGCTACGTGGACGTGATGACGCTCCTGATCGCCCTGTTCGTATTGCTGCTTGCCTTGTCACGCGCCGATGAAGGACAGTTCAGGCGCCTGATCGATTCCCTGAGCCTAGCCCCGGCGCCGGGAGGCGCAGGGATCGTTCCCGAACCGACCACCTCATCGACGACGCCGGCGGCGGACACCGCGTCCGACCTGCCGCCCGACCCCGCGATTGCGCGCCTCCGCGCGGAAATCCGGGACGCGGGACTGGCCGGCAAGGTCTTGATTTCGCGCCGCGCGCGGCGCGCTGAATTGGTGATCGACGACAAGGTTCTGTTTGCCTCGGGGATCGCCGAACTGTCGGCCGAGGGGCGATCCTTGCTGGCCAGGCTGGCGCCGCTGGTGGCGTCGGGCGGCGGCGGGGTTGCGGTTGAAGGACATACCGACCCCCTGCCCATCGCGACGGACCGGTATCCGTCCAATTGGGAACTTTCCTCGGCGCGTGCCAGCCGGGTCGTGCGGCATCTCATCGACCTCGGGATCGACAGCCACCGTCTGACGGCCGTCGGACACGCGGATACGCGGCCGATCGATTCCAACGACAACCCGAATGGGCGGGCCCGCAACCGACGGGTCAACATCGTTCTCGAAACCGGCAAATGAAACAGGTGGCGACATGACACAGAAAAAGAAATCCGTTTCCGGCCATGGGAGCAAAGGCCGGACACCAGCCACGTCCAAACACTCCCGGCGATCGAGCGCATCGAACATCTGCCAAGATTCCCCTCATGCCCTGGAAACCGCCCGCCGCGCCCTGGCCGCCGTGGCCGACGAACAAACCAGCATTCTCGCCAACTCGATCGTCGGGATTTGCCGGATCCGCAGCCGCCGGTTCATTTGGGCGAACGACAGGGTCGTCGATATCTTCGGATATGAATTGGACGAGTTGCTGGACCGCTCGACCCAGTTGCTCTACCTGTCGAAACGGGCCTTCCTCGAATTCGGCAAAATAGCCTATCCCATGATGAAAAAAGGCGAAATCTTCGACGGCGAACACAAGTTTCGGCGAAAGGACGGTGCCGTTATCTGGTGCAGGCTTACCGGCCGGGTCGTCGGAGAGGATCCGACGGACACGATTTGGGTCATCGAGGACGTGACCGAGAACAAACTCGCCGAACAGGCGTTGCGCGAAAGCGAACAACGGTTCCGGTCCTTGATGGACACCATCAACGACTGGGTTTGGGAGGTCGACAAGGATCGTGTCTATACGTTCTGCAGCCCCGCCTGCCAACGCCTGCTGGGTTTCGAACCGGAAGAAATGGTCGGTGAAATGACCCCCTTCGACCTGATGGCGCCGACCGAGGCCCGGCGCGTAAATAAAATCTTCTGCCGGCACATGAAGCGAAAGACGCCGATATCCGATCTTGTCAGCATCAACCGGCACAAAGCCGGCCACGAGGTCATGATGGAAACCAACGCCGTTCCTGTCCTGGACAATAGACGCCGGCTCGTCGGCTTCCGCGGCGTCGATCGCGACGTTTCGCATCGCGCCCGCGCCGCCGCTCAGGCGCGCCGACACGAACAGGAAATGCGCGAGGGCCTGATTACGGCCGTTCATGCCCTGTCGCGAACGATCGAAGCCCGCGACCCCTATACCGCGGGCCATCAAAACAGGGTCGCGGAATTGTCCGTCGCGATCGGCGGCGCCATGGGCATGACCGAGGACGAATTGCGCGGACTGAAGCTGGGGGCCACCGTGCACGATATCGGCAAGATCGCCATCCCCAACGAGATCCTGACGCGACCGGGCCGGTTTTCGATCGAGGAATTCAACTTGGTCAAGACTCATACGGAAACGGGCTATGACATCATCAAGGACGTCGAACTCCCCTGGCCGGTCGCCGATATGGTCCGCCAGCACCACGAACGGATCGACGGGTCCGGCTATCCCAAGGGTCTAAAGGCAGGTCGCCTGCGCAAGGAAAGCCGAATCATCGCCGTCGCCGACGTGGTCGAGGCCATCTCCTCGCACCGGCCCTATCGGCCGGCGCTGGGTATCGAGGCGGGACTCGCGGAAATCGAGGAACACAAGGGCACACGCTATGACGCGGCCGTCGCGAACACCTGTTTGGCCCTGTTCCGGGAAAACAGCTTTGCGTTTACCTGAACGAAGTCCGCCCCACGGCGCCCGGCCGACCCAACGGTCGACCGCGCGGCCCGGAACGGGCGGCGCGGACGGATCGATCAACCGAGGTTCGGCGGGGCCAGCCGATTAGTCCTGCGGCGATGCGCGCCACCGGCTATGATCGGAGGGCAATTCGCGCAACCGCCCATGGATTGACCGTCCTTGACTCAGACCGACAACCCGGCCATCGCCATCCAATTCGCCCGCTACGGCCCGGCCTACAAATGGTTGGTCACCGCCTGCGGCATGTTGGGTTCGATGACCATGGTGCTGTCGTCGACCACGGTCAACGTCGCCGTGCCCTCGATCATGGGGGCCTACGGCGTCGGCCAGGATCTGGCGCAATGGGCGTCGACCGCATTCCTCACCGCCGTGGTCGCCAGTCAGGTGCTGAATTCCTGGACCGTCGCCGCCGTCGGCCCGCGCAACACCTTCATGGCCGCATTGGTGATCTTCACCATCGGCGCGTTCATGGCGGCCTTCAGCCCGGCGATCGAAATACTGATCCTGGGCCGCATCCTGCAGGGCTTCGGTGCCGGTTTGATCCAGCCGCTGGTGCTGTCGACGGCGATCGCCGTGTTTCCTCCCGACCGCCGCGGCCTGGCCGTCGGCACCGTCGGCATGGGCATCGCCCTGGCGCCGACCTTCGGGCCACTGGTCGGCGGCCTTGCGATCGATCATTTGACCTGGCGGCACGTCTTCATCGTGCCGCTCCCGCTGGTCGGATTGGCGGCGATGATGGCCCTGGCCCTGATGCCGTCGCGCAACCCGCTGCAGAAAATTCCCGACTTCAACTGGTCGGGCTATGTCTTGTTGGCGATCGCGCTCGGCTGCCTGATGGCGGCCATCGGCAACGGCCAGCGATGGGGGTGGAACTCCGTGCAGTTGCTGCTGTTCGCGCTGACTGGTAGCGCCGCCGCGGTGACCTTCGTGATGACCCAACTGCGGGTCGACAATCCGCTACTCGATCCGAAACTGTTTCTCGACGCGCGGTTCGCCTCGGCCGTGGCCATCGCCTTCGCCTTCGGCCTTGGCAACTTCTCGACCAATTACGCGATCCCGCTGTTCACCCAAACGGTGCAGGGCTATACCGCGACCAAGGCGGGCCTGGTGCTGGTCCCGGCGGGCCTGGTGCTGGTCGCGATGATGCAATTGTCAGGGCGCCTGGCCGACCGGGTGCCGCCGCATCTGCCGATCATCGCCGGCTGCGCGGGCTTCGTCGTCGCCGCCGTCGCCCTGGCCGGGATGGACGTCAACACGGCCTTTATCACGGTCGCGCTGTTGGCGATGTGCACGCGCGGCGCCATGAGCCTGATTTCCCCCAACATGGGCAAGGCGGCGCTGTCCGCCGTGCCGCCGGACAAACTGGCGCAGGGGGCGGGAGCGTTCAATTTCTTCCGCCAGATGGGCGGCGCCTTCGGCGTCAACATCACCGCCGTGACGTTGGAAATGCGCACCGCCTATCACGCCGACACCATCACCTGGACGCAGAACAATCTGAAGGGACCGACGGCGGAAATGCTGGAGAAGGTCGAGGCCTTATTGCAAGCGGGCGGCATTCCGGCACCGACCGACGGCGCCCTGGCGCTCGACTATCTGGGGCGGGTGGTCCATGCCCAGGCCAACATCTTCGCGTTCCACGATTCGTTCTACCAGATCGCGGCGATCTTCGCCGTGGCGCTGGTCCCGGCGTCCATCCTTGGACGGTCGCGATCGCGCAACAGCTGAGGCCGGCCCGGCCCGTCGAGTGCGCGGCAATGCGGCAATCCCGCGCCGCA
>JANQIJ010000415.1 GCA_028282185.1 Rhodospirillales bacterium | reverse complement strand
ACCTGCGCGGCTATGGCGACAGCGGTTGCCCGCCCACGGACAGCCGGCACGAGGCCTATTCGAAACGCGCCATGGGCCGCGATCTGGCGGCCGTCATGTCGGCCTTGGGGCACGAGACCTTCGCCATCGTCGGTCATGACCGGGGCGCGCGGGTCACCTACCGCATGGCCCTGGATTTCCCCGATCGCGTGACCCGTTTCGCAAGCCTCGACGTGGTGCCCACGGGCAGCGTGTGGATGCGGGCGGGGAAGGCCTGGGCGCTGGGCGCTTTCCATTGGCCGTTCCTGGCCCAGCCCGCCCCCCGCCCGGAGACCCTGATCGGCCATGATCCGGATTATTTCCTGGAGTGGCTGATGGACGGTTGGGCGGCCTCCATGGACGCTTTCGCCGACGGCGCCCTGGAAGAATACAAACGCCACTTTCGAAAGCCCGACGTGATCAGGGCCACCTGCGAGGACTACCGCGCCGGTGCCGGCATGGACGACGACTTGGACCGGGCGGACCTGATGGCCGGCCGGCGGATCGTCTGTCCCGTCCTGTGCCTTTGGGGCGAGAGGCGGGTGACGGGGGGCGCGCAAACGGACGGCGGTCCGTCGCCCCTCGACGTTTGGGCGGAATGGGCCGACGACGTCAGGGGCGGTCCCGTCGCCTGCGGTCATTTCCTGCCCGAGGAAGCGCCGGAGGACGTCCTCCGCCAATTGTTGCCGTTCCTCAAAGAGGCCTAGGAGACATCGATGACTTTTCGAAACGACCTTTTCCTCGGCCGCTTCGGCCTGAAATCCCGACACGAAGACGCGGACCTGGGCCTGGGCGAGCCGGTCTCGGCGATGATCGGGCGCCGGGTCTGCCGCAATTATGGCCGGGAGGAGGTTTCCGACGGTTTGCTGGAAACATTGTTGGCGGCGGCCCAATCGGCGCCGGCGAAATCGGACCTGCAGCAGTACTCGATCATCGTCACCGAGAAGGCGCAGCAGGACCGGATCTCGGCGATGATCGGTTCCATGCCTTGGATCGCCGATGCGTCCCGGTTCCTGGTGTTCTGCGCCGATATGCGCCGGGGCCAGCGGATCTGCGAGATCCGCGGCTATGACCACGTCAACAACACCCTGGATACCTTCATGAACGCGACGGTGGACGCGGCCATCGCGATGATGGCCTTCATCACCGCCGCCGGGTTCAAGGGCCTGGGGACCTGCCCGGTCAGCGCCGTGCGCGCCCATATGGAAGCCGTTTGCGACCTTCTGGGCCTGCCCAAGGGGGTTTATCCGGTGGCCGGCCTGACGGCCGGCTATCCGACGGACGACGGTCGCTTCGCCCTGCGTTTGCCGCCCTCGGTCGTGGTCCATCACGGAACCTATGACGACAACGATCTGGAAAACGAACTGCGCGCCTATGACGTCCGGCGCAACCGGGTCCAGCCGATCGCGCCGGAAAAACAAATGCATCTGAACGATTACGGGGTCTCCGACGATTACGGCTGGACCGAAAACACTGCCCGACGTTTGTCGAAACGCGAACGCGACGCCTTCGGCGCCTTCATCCGTGGCCACGGATTCGATCTCGACTAGACCGCCGCGCGGCCTTCGCCCCCGCAGGACGCCGGGGCGCCGGGCAGAGAAATCATCAAGCGAAAACAATGGCTTGAAAAATGTCATGATTTTTATATTGCGATGCAGCATTCGTCTTCCATATGATTCAGGGAAGGGGGAAGACACCTGCGCGGCGCAATGGCGCCGCCCACCAAGGAGCGTCTTCCATGACGGTGAACCGGGGCGACAAGCCCGAATCGAACGAACCGAGCGACGATCCCTCATCTTCAATGTGGCGGTCCGGCGCGGCGCCCGCATTCCGCAAACTGACCATCGCCGACCGCTTCGCTTTCGAGGAGCACCTGTTGCGCCTCGACCCAAACGATCGCCGGTTGCGGTTCTGGGGCGGTGTGCGGGACGAGGCGGTCCGCGACTACTGCGCCAGGCTGGACTGGACCGCGGCGGTGATCATGGGCGCCTTCGTCGACGGCGGATTGCGCGGCGTCGGCGAATTGGTCCGCGTCCGCGTGGTGCCGCAGATGGCGGCGGAGATCGCGCTCAGCGTCGAAGGATCCTGGCAGAACGCCGGCGTCGGCACGGAGCTGTTGCGCCGGGTCCTGATCTTGGCGCGCAACCGCTACATCGACCGGGTTTACATGCTCTGCTTGGCCGAAAACAAGAAGATGCAAAAAATCGCCGGCAAGTTCGACGCCAATCTGACCTATCAGGAGGGCGAGGTCGAAGGCCGCATCTGGCCCGCTTGGCCCAGTGTTTTCTCGGTCATGGAGGAAGCCTCACAGGACGGTCACGCGATGTTGAACGCAATCTTCGACCCAGCCACGGTTTCGCCACAGTCCCCCCGCACCTAAATAACCATTCGAGGCGCGCCCATGCGGGCCTTCCGATTGATGATTTTGATGCCTTTTTGACAAGGGGAGACGATTATGATGAACATGGACATTCTCACCCGGCGCCAAGCGATGGGCGCGGTTCTCGGCGGCGCTGCCGCCATCGGCCTGATGTCTCTGCCGGGCGGCGCCGCCGCCGGCGCCGGCAAGGTCTACAAATCGCGCCTGGGCGGTGTCGCCATCGACGGCATGGACACGGTCGCCTATTTTTTGGAAAAGCGCCCGGTCAAGGGCTCGAAGGAGTTCACTCATGACTGGAGTGGCGCCACCTGGCGCTTCGCCAGCGCCGCCAACCGCGACAAGTTCGCCGCCGAACCGGAAAAATACGCACCGCAATACGGCGGGTTCTGCGCCTGGGCGGTGGCTCAGGGGTATACCGCCTCGACCGAGCCGGAGACTTTCGCCATCGTCGACGGCAGGCTCTACCTGAACTACTCGATGAGCGTGAAGGCGCAGTGGGAAACGGACATCCCGGGCCATATCACCAAGGCCGACGCCAACTGGCCGGGGATCAAGTAAGGCAACGGGAAAAGCCCGCGCGACGGGTTGGCATGGTTGGCGTCACGCGGCCCTTTTCGGCGCCTTTTGGGACGTTCCGTCAATAGCTGTCCGGTGCGCCATTGCACCGGATGAACATGTCATCGAAATTTTGATGGGGCGGCTTATCCTGCCCTTCTCGGGCGATTTGGAGCGCCTCAGTCATTGGGCGCAGAGCAATATTCACGGCGGGATTTCTTGGTTTGTACCAACCACGCATCCCTGCATAATTTCCAATTGGGTTCCGCATTGGGCCAACGACATCAATGTCTAACGTAATGCTGTGTTCCACTCGAAAGTACTCAAGGATTGCTTTGTAGATATCTTGAACGTAGTCGCGATTTTTGTGCTGGTCCGCAGTCCAATCGACCTTCTCTCCGTGGATTAGTTTGTGCCGAATTCCCTCATCGGGGGCATAAAGCGCGTTTGACAGTTCTTCGTCTTTGAGAATTACCTGATTTACATAGTCCCGCCGGGAATTTTTCCAGTTCTTTTTGCTGGTGTCTTGGGCCGCGAGTGCATCGAGGGCAGCAGCCAACATGACCATGCGGCTGTAAAAGGTGGGTGCGATACAGGCCTCTCTCAGGCACCGGAACGCCGCTCCTTTTTCCGTATATGTCTCCAGAGCCTTAAGGGCGGTGACCTCTTCTTCCAGAAACGTGAGTGGAACCGGACCATCGTCATTTGAGAACCGATAGTAAAAACGTCGGTCTTCGTTGTCGTTCAGCCGGAGGATCAAAGATGGCTCGAATTCGACCCAAGTAAAACACTGGCTCACAAAAGCGATGCGGTTTACGGCGGCGTTTAGCTCGTCGTGAAACATTGCATTGGCTTCATCGACAGACTCCGCTTCGACGATACGCTCGGCCAACCACGCGCCGCCGCATTCACCGCTCATCGGATTGTATGCCCATGGGCTGAAGGTAAATCCGCGAAAATCAAACGGATCATAGAGTTCCGAAAGCGTTGTGAACCGAGATTGGAATTTATACTGATTCACTTGAAGATCAGGGCCCACATCGTGGAATAAACGGCCGCGCGAAGCCGACCATGCCAACCCTTCGCGCGGGTCTGTGGATCAAGCATACAAATTGTCCAACCGCTCGCCGTAGACCCGCTTGAGCACGTGGCGGCGGACCTTGAGGGTTGGCGTCATCTGCTCGTTGTCGACCGAAAACGGCTCTGCCGCGACGACGAAGCGGCGGACCTTTTCGATATTGTTGAGTTTGGCGTTGATCCGGTCCATGACGGCGGAAAGCGCCTTCTTCAGATCGTCGTCATCCGCAAGCGTTGCCAGGTCGCCCGGCTTGTTGTTGTCCCGGGCCCATTCCTTGAGCCAGTCCGCGTCCGGCACCAACAGCGCCACCAGATGCGGGCGCTTGTCGCCATAGACCATGGCCTGGGCGATTTCCGGCTCCAGCGTGATGATGCCCTCGACCCGTTGCGGCGCGATGTTGTCGCCGCCGGAATTGACGATGATGTCCTTCTTGCGGTCGGTGATCACCAGATG
>JANQIJ010000386.1 GCA_028282185.1 Rhodospirillales bacterium | reverse complement strand
AGGTCGATAGGAAGGTGTTGAAGCCGCCGAAATGATCCATCAACAGGAACAGGACCGTGCGCCAGCCCTTGCGCGGTTCGACGAATTTCTTCGAGACCTGGGTGACGTCCTGCAGGATGCCCTTGGGCTTGCCGGTGGAGCCCGAGGTGAAGACCACCAGGCCCGGGTGGTCGCGCCCTTGAAATTCGCGGATCAAATCGGGCAGGTCGGGGGCCGGGCGGGTTTCCGCCGCCGCCGTATCGTCGTCGGCGAAGCGATAGAGCAGGCCGACCCCGGCCATGTCCAACAGGCCGTCCAGTTCCGCGTCGACATCGCCCGTCAGCGGCACGACGACGGCCCGCCGGCGGATCGCGGCGAGCATCAGGGCCGAGGTTTCCGGGCTGAAATCGCCATAAAGCGCCACCGGATCGCCCTTGCCGATGCCGTCGGCGTCAAGGCGCGCGTCCCAGGCGTTGATCCGGCCCCACAACTCGGCGTAACCGGTTTCCTGCCCCCGCCAATAGAGCGCCGGCGCATCGCCGCCGTCGCGGATGCGCTCTAGGATGACCTCTTCGGCCGGGCGGTCGGGGGCGGCTTCGGTCATGACAGGGACACGCCGTGTTCTTCCAGGACAATGCGGATCAGGGGGTAGTTGAGGATTTCCACCGTCTGTTCCTCGGTGAAGGAAACGTCGAATTCGGCTTCCAGGGCGAGCACCAGGTTCAAGTGGCGGAGCGAATCCCAGGCTTCCACCGTATCGACGGAGGTCTCGTCATCGATGGTGGCGGTGTCGATCTTCAAGATATCCGCCATCACGCCCTTGAGCCGCGTTTCATTGTCCGACATGCGTGGTTCCTTCGGTCTTATGGGTCGTGTCTTCGGGGGTGTCCGGGGCGCCGTCCGTCAAGGTGATCCAATCCGGCGCGCGCAGGCTTGCGGCCCCGGAGGACGTTTGCCAGACGACGCCGTCTCCATCCTCGCCGGCCTTTCTAAACCCTTGTTTTTCATAAAAACCCTCGACCTGGCCGTTCTTCCTGGTCGGCAGGTAGCTGCCCGTGACGTGGCTTAGGCCGCGATCGGCGGCATCGGCGACGACGCGGGCCAAAAGCGCCTGTTCCGCCCCCCGGCCGAGCGCCCGGCAGGACATCAGGAAGGTGTCGATCTCCAACCGGTCGTCCGCTTTGGACGCCTTCGCCAGGGCGACGCCGATCAGGCCGATATCGGCCACCTTGTCGCTGAGTTTCAGGTGATAGACCGACCAGTCGGAATCGGCGATAAAGCGTTCGATGTCGCCTTCGGTATAGCGCCGGGTGGTCAGGTTGAACTGATTGGTCTTCTGCGTCAGCTGCGCCACGCGGCCGATTTCGCGCGGGCCGGGGGTGCCGATCTCGGCCCGGATGTCCAGGCCGCGCAGATAGTCCTCGACCGTTTCGGCGCTGGCGGCCATGCGCTTGCGGGTCCGTTCGGCGGCCATCATGTCGCTGCGCTTGGCGTCCTCGGCGGACAGCGTCAGGGTGTCGAAATACGCCCGGTCGGCCAAGAGACGGCGATAGCCCGACGGCTCGCCCGTCAAATGCAGGACCTCGACCTCGGGCAGGGCCTGGCGCACGTAATCGCATTCGAAGGTGCTGTCGTCGACGAACACCAGGGCGTCCAGGCCGATGTTGAGCTCTTCGGCGATGCGCCGGAGGTTGGTCGCCTTGTCGTCCCAATTGATCTGTAGGGAAACGAAATGGTTCTCTTTCAGCAGCATGCCGGGATGATCGTTCAAGACCTCCAGGACGTCGGCCTCGTTGTTCTTGGAATTGATCGCCAGCATGACGCCCCGGCTGCGCAGGTTGAGGGCTTCGCGCTGAAGCGCGTAATAGGCGGCCCCGCCGTGGTCCGGGCCGACCTTGATGCCGTCGATGCCGTCTTCGCCGACGATCCCGCCCCAGAGCGTGTTGTCGCAATCGAGCACCAGGCATTTCGATACCCGGCCGATCAGCGCCCGGATGAGGGCGCCGTAGTGCCGGCCCAGGGAGGCCAGGATATCGCGGCCGAGCGGCGCCTTGGCCATGGCCCAATGGCGGTCGTCGGCCGCGCGGCGATAGCCGTGCCCGGCGAACAGCGACAGGTAATCGACCCAGTAGACATCGGCGATCTCCGCCACGGCGGATTGCAGCGCCTGGTTCAGGCGGATGACCGCGGCGCTGTGGCCCGACCCTTGGGCATCCAGGATGCCCATGGCCGGCGGGTCGGGCAGGGGGAAGTTGTTGATCAGCACGGGTGCCTGGCTGCGCCTGCGGATGGCGCCCAGCACGCGGACCGTCTCATCGCAGAGGCGGTCGATCTCGGCCGCGACCTCGGCCGCCGTCATTTCCGGAAACGCATTGGCCAGGCGCGGGGCCGCGGCCTCAAGCCAGTTGGCGATGATGATCGCGTCCGCTTGGTGATGATAGAGGCCCGCGTCCGGGTTCAAGGCCTCGGTCGCCGTGGTGTTGAAATCGGCGACGTAGGTGTCCGGCAAGCGCCCGGCCAGGATCAACTGCGCCTCGATCACCGGCAGCAGGGGTTCCACCGTGAAATTGCGCAGGACCGCCAGCTTGAACGGCGCCAACTGGCCCGCCGGGGCCTCCGATTGGGCGTTGGCCAAGGCCGAATAGGCGGCATAGCTTGCGTCCCGCCGGGCCCGCTCGAGCGCCGCCTCGAACTTGGACACCCGGCCTTGCGCGGAATCCGGGGCCATCAGGCATGCTCCAAGAGCGCGCAGTAATTGACTGTGACCAGCTCTTTTTCCCAATCCTCTTCGGGAATGTTTTCGGCCGCGCCGGCGAATTCATCGACGATGCGGAAGCCGCTCGCCGCCATCAGGTCTCTGATCTCCTGAGCCGAATGGAAATGATAGACGTGGTCCAGGGCCGGGCAGTTGGCGCAGGTCGACATATAGACCGTGCCGCCGGGCGCCAAGAGGTCCTTGGTCCGGTCCATGAAGGCCTTGGCGTCGTTCACGTGTTCCAGGACCTCGCCCATGATGATGAAGGGAAAGCCGCCCGCGTCCCGGGCCGCCGCGATCTCGGTCGTCAGATAATCGCCATGGATGAAGGTCAGGCGGTCCGGGTCCGCCTGGAAGGTCTTCAGCGTTTCCTTGGCCGTTTTGATCGATGTCTCGCTGATGTCGATGCAGATCCCGGCGACGTCGGGATAGGTCGACAGCATGGTCGATGAAAACAGACCATGGCCGACGCCGACCTCGAGGTAGCGGTCGATCGACCCGTCCGGCAGGTTGTTCAGGAAGAAGCGGAACAGTTCGTAATGGTTCGGCCAGAACATATAGGAGACCAACAGGCCGACCATGTAATAGCGCATGACGTCCAGGTCGTTGTAGACATGGGTCACCGCCTCCGCCGAATTCTCGATCCGGTACTTGCCGGTCTTCTTGAAGCGGATTTGTTCCGACAAGAAGTCCATGCACATCTTGTTGTAGGCGCGCGCCGCCTCGGCCCGGGCCGCGTCGCTGGTGATGAAACTGTGATTGAGAACCTGGCTCAGGCCTTCGGCGAAGGACCAGTATTCCGGCCCCCGGGTGTTGAGAAAGCCCTCGATCCGCTTTTTCTGCAGCGGGTTTTCCTGGGCGATCATCTCAATAATGCGGGCCAGTTCGGGGCAGTCTTCCCTGCCTTGGGGGTTGCCTTCTGGCGTCGTGCCGCCGGCCGTTGGTATCATGTCGCAACCTTGGTCATCGGTCTGGGGCGGATGGAAAAAGCCGGGCGTCCGGTGGCCCCGACTATAACGGAATGTTCACCTTTTTCCCATCCAATGCACGGGCGAACAAACCAAATGTTGGTTGATAAATTCTTACTCAGGGGATATTGGCCCCCCAGGACCATGAGGCCCGGGACGGGTATTCAAGACCCAGCCGGATACCCGGGGCCAGAGCGGCCGGAGCAGAAGGAGTGACCGTCGATGAGCGATAGGAAAAAAGCATTGGCGTTGATCCAGGCGAGTTTGGACAGCTTGGCGCGCTCGGGCACGATCAAGAACGAGATCGCGGTCGATGACGAAACCGTCTTGATGGGCAGCGGCGCCGACAGCGGCCTGGATTCGCTGGGCTTCGTCAATTTCGTCATGGACCTGGAAGACCGCCTGATGCAGGAAACCGGCCGGGACTGCGCCATCGTGCTGACCGATATCGAGGGCTTCGACATCAACAGCCCGACATTGACCGCGGGCATCCTGGCCGACCACATGACCGGCCTGACCGGTTAAGGACGGTGGGCGAATGGCCGATAGGGCCCCTTCAGAGACCGAGACGCAAAAACCCGTTGCCGTGATCACTGGCACGAGCCGGGGCCTTGGCCGGGCCTTGGCCGAACATTTTCTGGCGCGCGGCCACGCCGTCGCCGGCTGCAGCCGGGGCGAGGGCACCATCGACCACGAGGCCTACCACCATACCGTCGTGGACATCCGGGAAGAGACCGAGGTGCAGGCCTGGGCCCGGGCCCTGCGCCGGGAGTTCGGCGGCGTCGATCTGTTGATCGGCAATGCCGGGCTGGCGCGCTCGGCCCTTTACCTGGCGATGACGCCCGGCGACGTGTTCGACGATTTCCTGCGCGTCAACTTCGCGGGGGTGTTCTTTACCCTGCGGGAGTTTTCCAAACTGATGCTGCGCCGGCCGGACGCCCGGGTGATCACCATTTCATCGACCATGGTCCCCCTGCACCAGGAAGGCACTTCATGCTACGCCGCGACCAAGGCGGCGGTCGAGGAAATGACCAAGGTTCTGGCGCGGGAGCTGGCGCCCCAGGGCATTACCTGCAACGTCATCGCGCCGGCGATGATGGATACGGAGGCTTCCCGGGAGCTGGCCAAGGACGGGGATTGGAAGGAGCGCATGCTGGAAAAGCAGACCATCCCCCGGGTCATCGGGATGGATGAAATCTGCCATGTGGCGGATTTTTTCGTCTCGCCGCTGGCCGGCGCCGTGACCGGGCAGGTGGTCTATGTTGGGTTGGTCGATTGACGGAGGCGGCGGCCATGACAGAGGCGCCGGACAGGCGATCAGAAGATGCACCCGGCAGGGGCCCGGACCGGCAGCATGACCTGGGCGATTGCCGGGTCTTGGCGGTGAAAACCGGCCGTTGGAAGGAAAACGCCTATGTCGTCGTCCATCGGCCCAGCCGCGACGCCCTGGTGATTGACCCTGGCGGCGAGGCGGACCGCCTGTCGGACCTGATCGCGGGCGAGGACGCGCATCCAAGTTTGATCCTCCTGACCCATGCCCATTTCGACCATGTCGGCGCCCTGGACGACCTCTGCCGGCGTTATGATCAGGGCTTCTACATGCATGACGGCGATGCCAAGTTGCTGCGCCGGGCCGGGCTTTACGCCATGAGCTTCGAGCGCCGGGCGGTGACCGTGCCCGCGACATATCAATCCCTGGATGGCGCCGATCTGGCTTGGGCCGGCGGCGAAATCGCCGTCATTCCGACGCCGGGCCATACGGACGGCAGCGTCTGTTATGATCTGGGTGGTCTCTGCTTTACCGGCGACACCCTGATGAAGCGCCTGATTGGGCGCACGGACCTGCCGGGCTCCTCCGGTGGCGACCTCAAGGCCTCGGTGACCCGCCTGCTCGACCAATTGACGCCGGAGACCACCTTGTTCGGTGGCCACGGCGCCCCCTGGACCGTGGACGAAGCCCGCGCCTGGTGGGCCGAACAGGGCGACAGCCCGCCGGAATACGCCATGGAAGGGGTCATGCGATGAGCCCGCCGAACGAACCTGGTCGCGATTACGGCGTTGGCGTCATCGGCGTCGGCAAGTGGCTTCCCGAGGGCCGGCTGACCAATGCCGATCTGGCGGCGCTTTCCGGCATGCCGGCGGAAGAGATCGAGGAAAAGACCGGCATTCGCGAGCGCCGCATCTGTTCGGACGAGGACACGGCGTCGGAGATGTCCGCCGCCGCCGCCCGCGATGCCCTGGCCATGGCCGGGATCGAACCGGAAGACCTGGGCTTGATCGTCACCTGCACCTTCACGGGCGATTACGTCTATCCGGCGGTGTCCTGCAAGATCCAGGATATCCTGGGCGCCAGGAACGCCGGGACCTTCGATCTCATGGCCAATTGCACCGGGTTTCAGGTGGGGCTCGGCGTGGCGTCGGACAGGCTCTTGATGGACCCGGATGTGAAATACGCGCTTGTCATGGGCACGGCCCTGCAATCGCGCTTCATCGACCGGACGGATGCCGATTCGGCCATGTATTTCGGCGACGGCGCCGGGGCGGCGGTGCTGGGCCCGGTGGACCCCGGTTACGGGATCATCGCCAACGAGGTGTCCGCCAACGGCCGGGCGTTCGAGGCCGTGCGCCTGCGCGGCGGCGGCTCGTCCCATCCCATGCGGCCCGAGAACGCGGCGGAAGGCCTTCAATACTATGAAATTCAGGGGCTCGAGGTCTGGAAACAGGTCGTCCAGAACCAGCCCAAGTCCATGCGCCGGGCCCTGGAAAAAGTCGGCAAGACGGCGGAGGACGTGGATTTCTTCATCTTCCATCAGGCCAATCTGCGGCTCATCGAATTCCTCATGGGCAAGATGCGCCTGCCCATGGAAAAGACCTTCACCAATGTCGAGCTTTACGGCAACACGGCCGATGCCTCGCAGGCGATCACGCTTTGCGACGCGGTAACCAACGGATGCCTGAAGAAAGATGATCTCGTGGTCATTTCCGGCGTCGGCGCCGGCTTCGTTTTCGGCACGACCGTCCTACGGTGGCAGGGATGAGCTATTCCCCCGATCATATGCGGCCCAAGGCCTTGGGCTTTGACGACCTTCAGCCCGGTTACACGGCGGAACTGAGCCATCAGGTGACCCAGGAGGACGTGAACGCCTTCGCCCGCCTGACCGGGGATTACAACCCCGTCCACATGGACCCGGAATTCGCCCGTGCCACGTCCTTCGGCAAGCCCGTGGTGCACGGCATGCTGACCTCGTCGTTCATTTCCACCATGGTCGGCATGCTGTTGCCGGGGCGGGGGGCGCTCTGGACGTCGCAGACCCTGGACTTCGAGCAGCCGGCCTTCATGGGCGATACGATTACGGTCCGCTCCGAAGTGACCCAGGTGTCGCCGGCCACCCGTTCCCTGGTCTGCAAGGTCGCCGTCACCAATCAGAACGGGGCGGTCATCGTTTCCGGCACGTCCACCGTGCGCTTGCTGGACGACGGCTCTGGATCTAGCATCGCCTCCACCGAGGCCAAACCGGCCCCTGCCGCGTCCGAGAAGGCAGCGGCGAAAGCGAAACCCGACGGATCTGTCGTCCTTGTTACCGGCGGCAGCCGGGGGATCGGCCGCGCCGCGGCCTGGGCCCTGGCGGCGGACGGCCATGCGGTGGTGGTGAATTACCTGAACGCCCAGGACGCCGCCCATGAGGCCGTGGCGGGGATCATGCGGGCCGGCGGCCGGGCGCTCGCGGTTCAGGCGGACGTGGCGGATGCCGCGCAAGTGGACGCTATGTTCGACGAGATCGAGCGCGCGCTCGGCGCCGTCACGGGGCTGGTCCATTG
>JANQIJ010000369.1 GCA_028282185.1 Rhodospirillales bacterium | reverse complement strand
GGCGGCTTTCAACCCGCGGAAGGCACGATCGGCTTGCCCCAGCTTGATCACGCCGGTGAACCGCGCGGTCGCCAGGCCGCCTTGCCAATCGACATCGTCCAGGCGACGCCTTATCTGACGTTGATTCGGGCCCGCTGATCCGCGTCCTTCCGCCGCCTATGGGGATCGCCCCCTGTCCTGAACCCTCGGTTTAACCCTTGCGGTCTGTTTCCGGCGATTTTTTTGCCGCCCGGGGTCAGGACTTTTCGTTGCGAGTCGTTCTTAACAAGCAGCCAAGCCACTTGGTGCATGAAGCCTTGTCCATGTCCGGTTCGCCAGAAATGCGCGGACAAAGAGATGGGATGGGCAGACAAAAGGGAAAAGCCGCAATCGGTCGATCACGAAGGCCCGTAGGGCGGTGGAACGAAGGGGTAGAATAGAATGAGGGTTTGCATTCAACAGATATGTTCCCGCGCGGTCCGCCGGTTCCTGGGAACGGTGGCATGCGCCGCGGGATTTGTCTTGGGGTGGCCGGCGGCCGGCCACGGGGAGTCCGGCGAAGCGGTCGCCGACGGGGGGGTCTCGATCCCTGCCGCCGCCATCGCGCAACGGGCTCAAGGCGCCGCCGCCTACGACATTCCGGCGGGGGACCTGCAATCGGCCTTGATCGCGTTTTCCCGCCAATCGGGCCTGCAACTGGTCTATCCGGCGGCGATCACGCGGGGGCGCAGGACCTCCGGCCTGCAAGGCGCATACGCCAAGGAAGACGCGCTGCGCCTGCTGATTCAAGGGTCGGGTCTGGCCCACCGGATTACCGCGGCGGGCACGGTGACGCTCTCGATGGCGACGGGCCTCTCGGCCGAAACCCGACGCCTCGGCACCATTACCGTCGACGCGGTTTTGGAAGGCACGACGACCGATAGCTACAACAACCCGTTTTCGTTCTCCGCCACGCGGACGGACACGCCGCTGATCGAAACGCCGCAATCCGCTCAGTCCATTACCCGCCAGGCGCTGGAGGACGCGGGCGCCCGCAAGGTCGGAGACGCCTACGATTACCTGGCCGGCGTGGTGAAAGAGAACAACACCGGCGGTCTGTTCGGTGACGACTATATCGCCCGCGGTTTCGGCGGCGACAATATCCTGGTCAACGGGAACCGCACGGGCACGCCCCAGAACCTGGATCTGGCGAACGTGGAACAGGTCGAGGTCCTGCGGGGGCCCACGGCGACCCTGTTCGGGCGGTCGGACCCGGGCGGCCTGGTCAACGTGGTGACCAAACAGCCCTTGGCGGAACGGCGTATCCTGGCGACGGCGACGGGCGCCAGCGGGCTGTTCGGCGAGGGCGGGCGAATGAAGAACGGGCGCATCGCGCTGGACGCCGGCGGGCCGCTTGACGACGCAAGGAAGCTTCGGTACCGGCTCAATGTCGCGGCGGAAGGCAAGCGCGGTTTTCGCCAGGACATCGACGAGAAAGTCTTCATCGTCGCGCCGGTCGTCGAAGCCGAATTGAGCGACGACACCGTGGTCAACGTCGAGGCCTCCTATCAGTTCGGCGAAGACCCGTTCGATCGCGGCGTCCCCTTTATCGACGGTCAGCCGCAGTTGGACCGGGACTTCAATCCGATCGGACCGGGCGGGCCGACGACCGACAAGCACTACTTTTCGACCATCCTGCGGGTCGACCATAGGATCACGGGCCATTGGAAGGCCCGCCTGGGCATCCATGGCAGCGCCAGCTTCATCCAGGGCGAGGGCATTCAGGTCTCCGGCGTCAGCAATAGGAGCATCACCTTGACGCGCCGGAAGAACGTCATTGAAGATTATTTCCTGACCCTGCAGCCGGAGTTGGTGGGCGAGTTCGAAACCGGCCCGATCGGGCATACCCTGCTGATGGGCGCGGACATTTCCGCCAAAAAAACACATTACGATATCCGGTTCGGAAATGCGTCCTCGGGCTACGATCCGTATAACCCCGCGTTTCCAACGGTCCCCGAACTCACGGACACATCGGCCCACAACCAGGCGCTCGGCAAGGAGGCCGCCTATGGTTTCTACGTTCAGGATCAGATGGATCTGACCGACAAGATAAAATTCCTGGCGGGCCTGCGGTTCGACAAAGTCCGGGTGACCAATGACACGACCTTCGTCACCGGCACGACCGCCAGGATCGCGGAAGACGTTCTCGAGGAAACCAAGCTCCTGCCCAGGGTCGGTCTGGTCTACCGGCCCATCGACGAGATAAGTCTGTATGGGTCCTATTCCGAGACCTTCCGCACCCCGCCCCGCGGCAGAGGGCTGTCCGATTCGGACGGCAATGCGATCAAGCCCGAGACCGCGCGAAACAAGGAACTGGGCATCAAGCTTGAAACCGGGGACGGCGCCCTCAGCGGCACCTTGGCCGCGTTCAAGAGCGACAAGAACAACGTCGTCGAGGCGGAAACCGGACTGGACTTTCTGGTTTCCCGGAACATCGGCAAGGTGCGGAGCGAAGGGATCGAGTTCGATCTGGCCGGCAAGGTGAGCGAGAATATTTCCCTGGGGGTTACCTACGCCTACACCAACACGTTCGTCCGGGCCGGCGCCAGCCACCCCGAAGGCACGCGTTTGCGCAACGTTCCGCTCCACGCGGCGTCGCTTCAGGGATCCTACAGGTTCACGGAGGGGCCATTCGAGGGCCTCAGGCTCTATGCCGGGCTCGTTTTCGAGGATTCCCAGAAAACCGATACGTCGCAGACCGTCCGGACACGCATGCCGGCCTATCTGAAAGCCGATCTCGGCGCCGATTACGTGATCAATGACATGTACAAGGCGAGCCTCACGATCCGAAACATCACGGACCGCGAATATTACGTCTCCGCCGCCGGGCAGAGGAATGTCGCCGTGGGCGAACCGTTCAGCATCGGCTTCGTCCTGACGTCCCGGTTCTGAAATTCGTGAAGTCCGAGGTTTGCACGGCCCGGGATACACGGGATACATAAGACCCGGGATGCATAAGAAAGATGACCCCCGTTCCGGCGCCATGCGCCGTCCGGTTTCCGGCGTTGAATGGGCGCTGCATGGTACATTCCGTATCGGCTCCGTTCGGTGCGCCGCCGGCCGTCGCGGGGGGCCGCCGTGTTGTCCGGGCCGGGCCCAAAGGCCGCCCCCTCCAGCCTCGATATCCGGCGCGCCGCCGGCGAATGCCGCCGTTCCAAGCGACGTCATAATTGCGAACGAATATCATTTGCATTTTCTGGCGTCCGGCGTCATGTATGGCGATCAGCCGGATAGAGGACGGGAAAGGGGGCGGGCCTCATGCGTACCAGACGACCGGGTACCGCCAGCGAGGCCGCGGATTGGCCGTGGCTGGAGCTCTTCCTAGACAACCGGGATGCGTTGCTGGCCTTCCTGAGACAGCGGGTCGGCCCCCGCCATCAGGCCGTGGACCTGTTGCAGGACGTTTATATCAGGCTGTCCCGGACCGACGTCGCCGCCGCCGAGATCGATAATCCCCGCGCCTATATGTTCCGCACGGCGGCCAATCTCGCCATCGACGTGCAGCGCGCCGACCGGGCGCGGGCGGCGGAGATTCAAGGGTTGGAGATGGATTGGCTGCGGATCGCCGACGACAGGCCGGACGCCCTGCAGACGGCCATCGACCGGCAGACGCTCAGGCGTCTGGACGAGGCGCTCGCCGCCATGCCCGAAGAGACCCGGGCGATGATCTATATGATCAAGATCGACCGGCTGAGTTACGGCGAGGTGGCGAAACTGTTCGCGGTCTCGAAAAGCACGGTGGAAAAACGCATCGCCAAGGCGTTGCGGAAATGCAAGTCGGTGATCGTGGATGATTGATCTCGGTTTTCCGAAGCTCCCGTTCCGGTTCGGCGCCGCCGTTCCGTCTCATAAAAGAGACGCCGGAATCCCATGTGGTGTCGCGGACGACGATATGACGGTGGGCGCGAAGGATTGGGCCGGATCATGACGGGCGATCCCGGAGAACAAGCCAGAGAACGGGCCAAAGAACGGACGGGGGCCCGAGGGGACGGCGTCCCGGCGGCGTCTCTGGATGACGCGTTGGGCGCGCTTTCGGGCGGCCATGCC
>JANQIJ010000366.1 GCA_028282185.1 Rhodospirillales bacterium | reverse complement strand
CCCGGTGTTCGCGGTCTGACCCTTGACGATGGTGCTAAGCGCGCCCATATGGCCGCCGACGGCTTTCATTACCGCCTTGCGGTACTTGATCTCGCCGGTATCGTCGGCCACTGCGGGCGCCGTGTCAAAGGCGAACAGCGCCGTGGCCAGGGCCAGGGCGGCGACTGTGTATAACTTGATCTTTGCTGTCATTTCACTCTTTCTCCAAAAACTGCCATAACACCGGTGTGCGATGCGTGGCCGCTCGGCGGTCAGTCGTCGAGCGATGGCGCCAGAGTAACGCAATGCACCGATAACGGGAACGGCCTCGATGCGGGTTGACGAACACGTCATTGGGGGGCAATCAAGAGTAGGATGAGCGACGTCAAATCCATCTGCGTGTTTTGCGGCTCAAAGCCGGGGACCGATCCGGCCCATGCCGAGGCCGCCAAGCGGCTTGGCCAATTGATGGCCGAACGGGGCATCCGCCTGATCTACGGCGGTGGGCGCATCGGCCTGATGGGCATGGTCGCCGACGCGGTGATGCAGGCCGGCGGCGAGGTCATCGGCGTGATCCCGGATTTCCTGATGAAGTACGAGGTCGGTCACGAGGACGTCACCGAGCTGATCGTCACCGACAGCATGCATACCCGTAAACGCGCCATGTTCGACCGCTCGGATGCCTTCGTCACCCTGCCGGGCGGGCTCGGTACCCTGGACGAAACCTTCGAGATCACGACCTGGAAGCAGCTCCGTCAGCACGACAAGCCGATCATCCTGGTCGATGTCAACGGCTATTGGCAGCCGTTCATCGACCTGGCCCAGCGCACGGTCGACGGCGGCTACGCCCATGCGGCGATCATGGAGCTATGGACCGTGGTCGACACGCCCGAAGCCGTGTTCGACGCCATCGCCGCGGCCCCCCAGACGGACGAAGTGGTGCTGACCAGTCATTTGTGATCGGTTGATCCAAAAAAACGCGCGGCTTGGGCTTGGCAGGGTCGGCCAAGCCGCGCCCAGAAAAATCGGAAGTCAATTCACCAATAGCTTACGGCACGGGGCTCTCTTCCGATTCCGAGATGACGATCGAATGGATGGGGATGCCTCGACTCTCAAGCGCGAGCGCGGTCGTCAGGGTCTACGGCTTTTCCGTGCCGTTTCGCTTCAGCCATTCCGCCAGTTCCTCCTCGCTGACCGTTCCCGCCGCCGCGCCCAACATGGTCTTGATGATGTCTTCTTGGTCAAACTCGCAGACAACGCCATTCAATTCCAAGAACACGGTGGCCGCCAGGTAGGCTGTCCGTTTGTTGCCGTCGTGGAACGGATGTCCCTTGACGATGGCGAAGCAATAGGCGGCGGCCAGAACGAACAGGTCGGGTTTCGGGTCGTCGTAGTGCCATTTGTTGAGCGGACGTCCGAGCGCGGCCTTCAGAAGGTTCTCATCGCGCACCTCGCCGGACAGGCCGCCGAATTGCGCGACCGCCTGGACGCTCAGGGCGGTGACGATGGTCTCATCAAGCCATCGCGGCCCAGGTTCAACCGCCATGGCTACTTGGCGAGTTCCTTAAGGGCTTCCCGGTCCCGCGCCATGACGCGCTTGGCGATCTCCATGGCTTCCTGGAACTTGGGGTCGTAGGGCGTTACCAGTACGCCATGCGGCGTTTCCACGGCGTAGAGGGTATCGCCCTCGCTGACTTTCATCCGGTTGAGAATCTCTTTTGGCCAAGTGGTGGCCAGGGAATTTCCCGTCCTGCGAAGTTTGAGTTCCATAACAACCTCATTTTAATTTTATTATTGTTATTATAAAAATAAAACTCAATCAAGTTAGAGCTGTTTGTTTCGCCCCACCGTCTCGATCCTCAGGCCACCCAAAAACCGCTGGAGCGTCGCCGCCGTCTCTTCCATCGGCACCGGGCTTTCCTCGGATTCGGAGATGATGACCGAATAGATCGGGATGTTCCGGCTCTCGAGCGCCAGGGCGGCGGTGAGGGTATGGGAGAGCGTGCCGAGATAGCTGCCGACGACCAGAATCGCCGGGATGTTCAGCGCCGCGATCCAGTCCAGGACCAGTTTGTCGTCGGTCAGCGGGACCATCACCCCACCCACGCCCTCAATGTATAAGGTTTCCTCATCGCCCGCGCTTTCAATGGCTTCACGGCAGATATCGACCAAGAGGTCGAAACTGATCCCGCGATTCTCGCGGGCCGCCGCCATGTCCGGAGAGAGGGGCTCGCGGAACCGGTGGGGGGAGCAGGCGTCGATGGCCGCGGGCGTTGCATCGCGGCCCAGCGCGCGCAGGATCCGCACCGTGTCGGAGGCTTCGAATTCTCCTGGGTCCTCCGGGTTCCAGCCGGAGATGACGGGTTTCAGCGCCTCGACGCTTCTGTCCGTCCGCCGATCGCGCTCGATCAGCCGGCATAGGCCATGCT
>JANQIJ010000343.1 GCA_028282185.1 Rhodospirillales bacterium | reverse complement strand
TGAAGGCAATGCCCAGGTTGCACCAGGCCGGCGCCAAGTCCGGATTCAACGTGACCGCGCGTCGATGGGCCCGGGCGGCGCCGTCGAGGTCGTCCAACCGATGCCGCGCGACACCCAGGCCGTCCCAGGCCCGGGCATTGTCGGCATCACCTTCGAGAGCCCGCTGAAACGCCGCCGCCGCGTCTTCCGCATCACCCAAGGCCAGCCGGCAATGGCCCAGGTTGACCGCCACCGCCGGCGCATCGGGGCGCAGATCCGAAAGGTGCTCCAACAACGGCAGGGCCCCCGCCATGTCGTCCCGGGCGAAAGCCAGGTTGGCGGCCAGCAAAAGGGCCTCGACCTGGTCCGGGTCGCGGGCCAAGACCTGATTGGTCAACGCCTGGGCGCGGGTCCGGTCGCCTGCCCGCCAGGCATCACCGGCAGCGCCAAGCAACGGCGCCAGATCATCGTTCCCGGTCGTCCGCCGGGCCGCCATTCAGAAGGTTTCGACCCAGGGCCGCAGCGCGACCTCCCAGGTCCAGGCCGAGCGGCGTTGGTCCAGCACAGCGATGTAGGTCTCGGCGATGGCGTCGGGTTCAAGGAACCGGTCCGGCGCGTCGGCCGTGTTCTGGCGGCCGTCGCGGTGGTCCGCGGCAATCCCGCCGTCAATCACGAAATGGGTGATATGGATGTTCTTGGGCTGCAGTTCGCGGGCCAGACTCTGCGCCAGACCGCGCAACGCGAACTTGTTCATGGCGAAGCTCGACGAGTTGGGATAGCCCTTGACACTGGCCGACGCGCCGGTGAAGAAGATCGCGCCGCCGCCGGCGTCGATCATCCGTCGCGCCGCTTGTTGGGCCACCAGGAACCCGCCGAAGGCGGAAATCTCCAACGCCTTCAGGACATCCGCCGGGGCGATCTCGGTGACCGGGCCGCGCACCCGGTTGGACGGGTTGAACAGAACGAAGTCCGGTGCGCCATCGGCGTCCAAGGTCTCGAACAACCGAGCCACCGCGGCGGGGTCAGAGGCATCACAGGCATGCACCCCGGCGTCGATTTCTCCCGCCAGGCCAGCCAGCTTGTCGGTATTTCGCGCACTCAGCTCGACCCGCCAGCCACGGTCCGCCAGCTTGCGCGCGACCGAAGCGCTGAGCCCCGCCCCGGCGCCGACGATCAGGGCGCGTTTCCCATCACTCATGGCTTGGCTGTCTCCTCTCATTGCGCAGCGCCCGAATCTCGGCGCGCAATTCCTTAACCTCGGTGGTCAGATCGGCGATCATATCGTCCTGATGGTGGATGTCGTCGGCCGTGACCTCATGCATGGAATTGACGATGATGGCGACGAACAGGTTGACCACGGCAAAGGTGGTAACCAGGATGAACGGCACGAACAACAGCCAAGCATTGGGAAACTCCTCCATCACCGGACGGACGATCCCCATGGACCAACTTTCCAACGTCATGATCTGGAACAGGGAATACAGCGATTCGCCGATCGACCCGAACCATTGGGGGAAGGCCGCGCCGAACAGCTTGGTCGCCATCACCGCGAAGACGTAGAACACCAGCATGAGAATGGCGATCACCGACCCCATGGCCGGGATCGCGGCCAACAGCGCCTGGATCACGCCGCGCATCTTGGGGATCGCCGACAGCAGCCGGAAGGCGCGCAGGATTCTGAGGGCGCGCAGTACGGCCAAGCCCTCGCCCGCCGGGACCAGGGCGATGCCGACGATCGTCGCGTCGAACAGGTTCCAGGCGCTTTTGAAGAAATTCAGGCGATAGACGACAAGCTTGAGGCCGATTTCGACGACGAAGATGCCGAGCGCCAGCTTGTCCAAAAATTTCAGCACGACGCCCCAGCGATCCATCAACGCATCCCAGGTCTCGAGCCCCAGGACCACGGCATTGACCAGGATCACGGCGATCACGAAATTGCGGAATCCGTCGCTTTCAACGACGCGCTGCAGGGGGCCGGCGGGCGCGCTTGGCACCAGTATTTCCGCTTTCGCGGCGTCCGTATCGGTCATCGCTGCCCGCTGTTCCATTGTTCAGGTCTCCAAATGCCGTCTCATGTAATCCCCTTGGCCGAAAACGTCGAGTCCGTTGCCGCCGGCGCCGGGCTGACATAGAAGAAAACGGTGACAGGAAAGCCAGCGGAAAGAGGAACGCCTTGGCCGCCACCCCAACCGAGACCGCACCTTCGATCGCCGTGATCATCCCGGCGCGCTACGGCTCGACCCGGTTCCCGGGAAAGCCGTTGGCGACCGTGGCCGGCCTGCCGATGATCCAGCGGGTCTGGGCCATCGCCCGCGCCGCCGATCATGTGGGCCGCGCCGTCGTCGCCACCGACGACGCACGCATTGCCGATGCGGTCGATACCTTCGGCGGTGACGTCGTGATGACCCCGGAAACATGCCGCAACGGGACCGAGCGGGTGCAAGCCGCCGTCACGGCCATGGACGACCCGCCGGACATCGCCTTAAACCTGCAGGGCGACGCGGTCTTGACGCCGCCATGGGTGATCGGCGCCCTGGCCGGCGCCTTCGCCGACCCGGCGGTCGCCATGGCGACCCCAGCGGTGGCCTTGGACTCGGCCCAACTGGCGGCCCTGATCGCCCATAAACGGGACAATCCGGCAAGCGGCACCACCGTCACCTTCGATCAAGCCGGCGATGCCCTCTACTTTTCGAAATCGGTGATCCCGTTCCAGCGCAAGGCCGGCGTCGCCGTGCATCGGCATATCGGGATTTACGGGTACCGCCGCGATACCCTGGCGCGGCTGACCGCCCTGCCGGAGGGGCGGCTGGAGAACACAGAAGGGCTGGAACAGTTGCGCGCGCTCGAAAACCGGATCGCCATCCGCGTCGTGCCCGTCGACTATCGTGGGCGCAGCCATTGGTCGGTGGACAGTCCCGACGACCTGGCCCAGGCGGAACGGCTGATCGAGGCAGAAGGCGAGTTGCTGACCGCCTATGACGGGACAGGACGGAGTCGACCATGAAGCTTCTCCTGGTCCGCCACGGCAATACCTTCGAAGCCGGCGAAACGCCGGTCCGCGTCGGCGCCAAGGAAGACCTTGCGCTGACCGCGGCGGGCGAGGTCCAGGCCCGCGCCCTGGCCGATCAAATGACGGCGACGGGTCTGTTGCCGGACGCCTACGTGACCGGACCGCTGCAACGGACCCGCCGGCATTGCGAACTGATCGCCGAGGCGCTGAACGGCGGCCCGCCGGTCGTCGATGATCGATTGACGGAAATCGATTACGGCCCCTGGGGCGGGCTGAGCGATGCCGAAATCAGCATCCGGTTCGGCCCCGGGGCAACGGCGGAACTGGACGCCTGGAACCGGGAAAGCCGGTGGCCCCGCGATACGGTGACCTGGCGCCCCGACCCGGAGACGATCAGCAAAGGCATCCGGGCCTTGACGATGGAACTGGAACGCCGACTGGCGCCGGACGGCATCGCCCTGATCTGCTCATCCAACGGCGTTCTGCGCTATGCCCTGGAAATGACCGACCCCGGCCTCGCCGGCCATCTGAAGGAGGGCCGGGCGAAGATGGCAACCGGCGCTGCGTCGCTGCTGGAGGTTCGGGACGGGCGGGCGACCGTGCTTTTTTGGAACACCAAGGCAGGCAAGCCGCTCTCGGAAAATTCCCCCGGTTAGGTCCCGCGCCCATCGTTCAAGCGAAACGGCGTCCCGGTCAACCGAGCAAGCAGATGGCTCGAGCCTCGCACCCGGCAAGACGGGGGGCGTGCAACCGGCGCGAATCGAGCCTCTTGAAGGCAGGACGGCAGGAGCACCCCTTACTTTTTCTTGCCCTTCTTCTTGCCCTTCTTGTCGTCTTTCCTGGATTTCTTGGATTTCTTCGCCTTATCACCAGCCTTGGCCTTTTTCGGCGCCGCTTTTTTCGCGGGGGCTTTCTTCGCGATGGTTTTCCTGGCCGCAGCCTTCTTCGCCGGTGCTTTCTTCGCTGTCGGTTGCTTCGCCGCCGCGCGCCGCGCCGGTGCCTTCACGGGGCCACCCGCCTTGGCGACGCGTTTGGCCGATGCAACAACCGTTCGCGCCTTGGCCGCGCCGATGCCACGAATGGCGATCAGCGCCGTCGGCGTCGCCTTGGCCACCGCATCGACGGTCTTGAACCCGCCCGCGCGGAGCGCCGCCGCCACTGCCGGGCCGATCCCGGCGATGTCTGTGAGTTGTGGGCCTGCCATTTCTATCCCCCTTTTATCGGCGCCTTTAACAATGCGCCCAAGAAATTGGAACGCCGCGGGCGTCCGCGACTTCAAGAGAGTAGCCGGGCGGGATAAAAATTCAATGAAACAGTTTCTATCAGGTGAAACGCCCGTCCGCCCGTGACGCCGGTGGGATAAGTCAGGCCCGGCCGAGGATCAGCAGGAGGATCGCCGCGACGATCATCAGGATGCCGATGACCTCAAGCCGGGTCACCCGCTCCTTGAACCAGAAATAAGACGCCAGGAAGGTGAAGACCAATTCGATCTGACCGAGGGCCCGCACATAGGCGGCGTTCTGCATGGTGAAGGCGACGAACCAGGCGATCGATCCCGCCATGCCGACGAACCCGACCGCCGCCGACCATTTCCAATGGACGACCACGTCGCGCAAGGTTGCGGCTTCTTTCCACAGCAGGTAGGCGCCCATCATCACTGTCTGCAGGATCAAGGCGACAGTCAGGGTATAGGCCGCCGTCATCATCAGATTGTCCC
>JANQIJ010000263.1 GCA_028282185.1 Rhodospirillales bacterium | reverse complement strand
AACGCCCTGCGCGTCGGGTTTACGTGGATCCACCTGCGTGACGCGGGCCAGGCCCAGGACGCCGTCCGCGGCGCAGCGAAGGTTGCGGACGCCCAGTTGGAAGAGAGTTTGACCGCAACTCTCGACATGGCCCGAGACGCCGACCAACTGGAAGCCTGGATCGCGGACGGCGGCGCGCCCGAGCCGACCCGTGCGGACGAGGATCGACACCATGCCTCCTGATCCAAACAAAAGCGGCGCGGACGATCCGCCCTGCCTGCTGTATTTGATCACGCCGCCGGCGTTCGAGCCCGCCGTGTTCGCGAATGACTTGACGGCGGCCCTTGGCGCCGGCCCGGTTGGCGCCGTCCAGCTAAGGCTCAAGGACGTCGCCGACAAGGTGATCCTGGAGGCCGCCGAACGTTTGCTGCCGATCTGCCGGGACCATGGCGTCCCGTTGATCATGAACGACCGGCCGGACCTGGCCCAACAAGCCGACTGCGACGGTGTCCATATCGGCCAGTCGGACGCCGGCTATGACGACGCGCGGCGCGCCATGGGTAAGCAGCGGATCGTCGGGATGACCTGTCACGCGTCGCGTCATCTGGCCATGGAGGCGGCGGACGCGGGCGCCGATTACGTCGCCTTTGGCGCGTTCTTCCCGACAGGGACGAAAGAGGTCCAACACCAGGCGGCGGTCGACCTGATCCAATGGTGGAGCGAATTGATGGTTGTGCCCTCCGTCGCGATCGGCGGAATCACTGTTGAAAATTGCCGGCCGCTGGTCGCCGCGGGCGCGGATTTCCTGGCCGTTGTCGCCGGCGTCTGGACCTATCCGGCAGGGCCAGCGCAGGCGGTGCGGGCCTTCAATCGGGTGATCGGCGACACGCCCATCGCGTAACGGCACCCCCGCCCGTCACCTTTGGGCGCGGCCCCATTGCCAGGGGTCCTGCAACCTGATAGCTTCCGCGCCGCCTTGGCCACCGCCTTTGACGTGGACCGGCCGACCCATTTCAAGACCCCGGAAAAGCCCATGAAAATCGACGGAAACGCCATTCGCGCCGGTATGGTCATCGAACATCAGGGCCGCCTGTGGCGCGCCGTGAAAACGACCCATACCCAGCCCGGCAAGGGCGGCGCCTACCTGCAAGTTGAATTGAAGGACATTCGCGACGGCACGAAGCTGAACGAGCGGTTCCGGTCATCGGAAAAAGTCGAGCGCGCGACCCTGTCCCAGAAAGAGCACCAGTTCCTGTTCGCCGACGACGGCATGTTCACGTTCATGGACAACGAGACCTATGACCAGGTCATGCTGTCCATCGATCAGATCGGCGACGACCAGACGCCATATCTGCAGGACGGCATGACGGTGATCATCGAAAGCCACGAAGGCGATCCGATCGGCGTCCAACTGCCCGACCGGGTGACCTTGGAAGTCGTCGAAACGGAAGCCGTGGTCAAGGGCCAGACCGCAGCCTCGTCCTATAAGCCGGCCTTGCTCGACAACGGCGTCCGCACGTCGGTCCCGCCGCATGTGGAAACCGGCACGCGGGTCGTCGTCAACCCGGCCGACGGCAGTTACGTGGAACGGGCGAAGGACTGAGACCTAGGTTAAGACGGTCGCCGACGCCATGCTTCGCACGCCCCTGATCAACGTGATGACCGCCGCCGCGCAAAAGGCCGGGCGCGGCTTGGTGCGCGATTTCGGCGAGGTCGAACACCTTCAAGTGTCGAAGAAGGGCCCGGCCGACTTCGTCAGCGTCGCCGACCGCAAGGCGGAGAAAGTGTTGTTCGAGGAACTGCAAAAAGCGCGCCCGAAATACGGGCTGTTGATGGAAGAACGCGGCGCGGTCGAAGGCAGCGACACATCAAACCGTTGGTTGGTCGATCCCTTGGACGGGACGACAAATTTCCTGCACGGCATCCCCCAATGGGCGATCTCCATCGGTCTGGAACGCGACGGCCAGATGTTCGCCGGCGTTATCTACAACCCGGTCACCGACGAGATGTTCGCCGCCGAAAAAGGCCAGGGCGCGTTCCTCAATGGACGCCGGCTTCGCGTATCCGCCCGGCGCGATCTGTCGTTGGCATTGTTCGCCACGGGAATTCCGTTCCAGGGCCGCGAAGGGCACGAACCGTTCCTCGCCCAATTGGCCGAAGTCATGGCCGTTTCCGCCGGTGTCCGGCGCTATGGCGCCGCGTCCCTGGATTTGGCCTGGGTCGCGGCCGGTCGCTACGAGGGCTTTTGGGAACAGAACCTGAAGCCCTGGGACATGGCTGCGGGCGCGATCCTGATCACCGAGGCCGGCGGCTTCGTCACCGACTTCGCGGGCGACCGCGATATGTTCAACCGTGGCGACATCATCGCCGGCAATCCGGCCATGCATGCGGCGCTTTGCAAACTCGTCAAGGCACCCGCCGGATAGACGACAGGGAGCGCAAACGGCGCGGCCGGGGCTTTACGGTTGTCCCACCGGTTGCCCTTGTTTATGGTACTGCGCGGGGTTCGTAGCGGTGCCGGCAAGACATTGATTTCGCCGACCTACCGGGGGTTGCCCCAGGTGAATTCGGCTGGGCGCCAGGGCCAAAACGGTGAAAAAACCAGGACGCGGCCAAGCACAAACGAGAGGGAAGCAACCATGAGGCCATCGCCAAGGAGATACCGGTCGATGGGTGCCGTCCTTGCGGTGGCGGGAGCCCTGGTGCTGACGTTCCCCGCCGGCCAGGCGGCGGCCCAGTTGGGCAGCTTCGCGGATGGCGCCGTGACCATCGACTTGAGCGTGATTCCCGGCAGCGGCTATGCCCCGCCGGGCGGGTCAATGGGCGCCCCGAGCGGTGTTTCGGGAGGGCTGCTGTCGCCCGGACCGAAGGTCCCGTCCTCGCAACTCTTGATTGCCCCGCAAAACGCCCCCCAGTTGCGCGCGAAACGCAGCCGGGCCTCGACGTTGACGCCGTCCGCCGCGCGGGCAAGCCGCCTGATCCAGCCGAAGTCCGCAACCGCCATCAAGCCGGCGCCGGTCCCCGCCCCGTCGCCGCGCAGACCGGTCGAAGCCGCGACCGCCCCGGCACCGCCCGTTCCGGCGCCGCCAAAACCGGCACCCGCGGCCGAAGCGCCCGCCGTA
>JANQIJ010000255.1 GCA_028282185.1 Rhodospirillales bacterium | reverse complement strand
GTTCTCGGCGCCCATTTCACGCTCGGCGATGGCGCAGGCCTCGCCCAGGCCGACGCAGAGCGGGGTCGGCAGGGTGCCGGAGCGCATGCCGCGTTCCTGACCGCCGCCGTTGATCATCGGCACCAAGCGGACCCGCGGGCGACGCCGCACGTAAAGCGCGCCGATGCCCATGGGGCCGTAGATCTTGTGGCCGGAAATGCTCATCAGGTCGATGTTCATTTCTTCGACGTCAAGCGGCATCTTGCCGACGGCCTGGGCGCAGTCCGTGTGGAAGAAGGCGCCCTTTTCGCGGCAGATCGCGCCGATTTCCTTGAGCGGCTGGATCACGCCGATCTCGTTGTTGACGCCCATGACCGAAACCAGAAGCGTGTTGTCGGTCACCGTTTCGCGCAACTGCTCCAGGTCGATCAGACCGTTCTGCAACACCGGCAGATAGGTGATCTCGAACCCGTCCTGCTCCAGATGGCGGCAGGTGTCGAGCACGCATTTGTGCTCGGTCACCACGGTGACGATGTGGTTGCGCTTCTGCTTATAGAACTGGGCGACACCCTTGATCGCCAGGTTGTTCGATTCCGTCGCGCCAGAGGTGAAGATCACTTCTTTCGGATTGGCGCCGATGATCGAAGCGATCTGTTCGCGGGCGATTTCCACGGCGTCTTCCGCTTCCCAGCCGAAGAAGTGGTTCCGCGAATGGGGGTTGCCGAACTGTTCGGAGAAGAACGGCAGCATCTTTTCCGTGACCCGGGGGTCCGTCGGCGTCGTCGCCTGGTAGTCCAGGTAAATCGGCGCTTTCCGGTTTGACATGGTGACGGGCAAGTCGGTCCGCGTTTCGGTCTTCTTGATGGCACTCATTTTCTTCGCACTTTCCTTCTGGGTTTACCGACCGTGTCGGTGTCGATTTCAATTACAGGCTCAAGCCGCCAGACTGCCCCCGCCCAGGCGGGCGTGAAGGGCTTTCCAGGCATCACAAAATCTCCGCGTATCCGCCGCCTCGGTCGTCCAACCCAGGCTCACGCGGACCGCCGCGTTCAATTGATCCTCGGCGACGCCCATGGCCTTCAGCACATGCGACGATTCCACCTTGCCGGACGAACAGGCGCTGCCGGCGCTGACCGCGATCCCATCCAGGTCAAAGGCCATGACCTGGGTTTCCGAGGTGACGCCGGGCATGGCGATACAGCTGGTATTTGCCAAGCGATCCCGGCCCCTGGCAAAGACCACCGCGTCGGGTGCCGTGCGCGTAATTTCGTCTTCCAACGCATCGCGCAGATCGCGCAACAGCGGCATCCGCTCCTGGCCGTTGGCCAGCAACTCGGCCGCGCGGCCGAACCCGGCGATGCCGGGCACGTTTTCCGTTCCGCCGCGCCGCGACCGTTCCTGGCCGCCGCCGCGAAGCGTCGCCGCGACCCGATGGCCGGGGGCGACGACCAAGGCGCCGACGCCTTGCGGGCCGCCGATCTTATGGGCCGAAAGGCTGAGCCGGTGAACGCCGAGTTCGGTCAGGTCGACGGGCATCTTGCCAAGCGCCTGAACCGCATCGCAATGGACAATGGCGCCATGGCGCCGCGCCAGGTCGGCAACCGCGCGTACCGGCTGGATCACGCCGGTTTCGTTGTTCGCCAGCATGACGGAAACGACGACCGACCCGGCAGCGGCGTCCTTGGCCGCGCGCAGCATCGTGTCGAGCGCCTCAAGATCGACCACCCCGTCGGCGTCGACGGGAATGCACGTCGCCTGAGGCGCCGCGTCGATCACCGAAACATGCTCGACCGCCGAAACCAGGGCGACCGCGGCATCGGCAAGGGCCTGGTTGCTGGCTTCCGTGCCGCCGGACGTAAAGATCACGTCATCCGGCCGGCCGCCGACCAGGTCGGCGACCCGATCGCGCGCGTCCTCGACCCGGCGCCGGGCACGCCGTCCCTCGCCGTGAACCGACGACGGATTGCCGACATCGGCGAGCGCGCGCCGAACCGCTTCCGCCGCTTCGGGGCGGACCGGCGTGGTCGCGTTATGATCCAGGTAGACGCTCATTTCGGGGTCATTATGCTTTCAAGTCATGCCTGCGTTTTATTCGGCCGGAATGGAAACCGGGCGTTCAGATTGACGCTCTTGCTGATACAACCGCCCGGCGGTGCCGAGGACGCGCTTGTCGACAACGTCCTGCAAAGACACCGAGCTCAGATACATGTAGATTTGGTTGCCCAATTCCTCCCACAGATCGTGGGTCAGGCAGCGCGCCCGATCCGACTGGCAACCCTCGGGCGAACCGGGGGTGCAGCGCGTCGTCTGGATCGGTTCGTCCACGGCCATGATGATATCGGCGACCCGCGTGTCGGCCGATCCATGGGCCAGCAGATAGCCGCCGCCCGGACCGCGCACGCTGTTGACCAGACCGGCCTTGCGCAACTTGCCGAACAGCTGCTCCAGGTAAGACAGGGAAATATCCTGGCGGTCGGCGACATCCGACAGGGCCACCGGCTTGTCACTGGCGTTGGCAGCCAAATCGACCATTGCCATGACCGCATATCGTCCCTTGGTACTGAGTTTCACGTTCCGTCTCCTTTTGAGGCTCCCCCGACCGATCGGGTGACGCCCAGTCCACTTAAAATCCGATGTTCACGTTTCGCCGCCCGCCGCGCGCCGACCCGCGGGCGATTGTTTTTCGGCGTCATCCCGCTGCAATTCGTCGACCCGATCGATCAGCCCGGCGACCTGCGCCCTGAGGTTCTCGATCGTTTGCATGACCGGGTCCTGACCGTCCGTCGGCGTGCCATAGGCCTGGAACTCCTTGGCCCGGGCCTTGTCCTTGGGCAACACGACTTGCGCCGGGTTGCCGACCGCGGTGACCCCGCCGGGAATGTCCTTGGTGACCACCGCATTGGCGCCGACGCGGGATCCGGCGCCGACCGTGATCGGCCCCAATACCGCGGCGCCGCAGCCGACGATCACGTCGTTTTCAAGGGTCGGATGGCGCTTTTGGCCCCGCTGGCTGTCGGAATCCACCGACGGCGCGACCCCGCCGAGGGTCACCTGGTGGTAAATCGTCACGTCATCGCCGATCACCGCGGTTTCGCCGATCACCACGCCACCGCCATGGTCGATCACAAAACGCTTGCCGATGACCGCGCCGGGGTGAATCTCGATCAAGGTTACCCAGCGCGACAGGTTGGATATGAACCGCGCGACGAAGTACATCCGCCGGGTCCAGAACCAATGGGCCAGACGGTGCCATACCACGGCATGGAACCCTGGATAGGTGAAGAAGATCGCCAAGCCGCCCTTGGCGGCCGGGTCACGCTCCATGAAAGCGCGGATATCTTCTTGAATATTCTTGAAAATCATCATCTTCACACTATTTTATCCGGACCTGCCCTGGGGTCTTTCGACGGACCATCGAACCGTGCCGAAGCATCCCGGGCAAGCTAAGCGGAATATAAGATGCCCCACTAACCCTATCAAGTATTTCCCGGCAATTTCATTAAAACCGGTCGAATGCCTGGGGTTAAAAACTTACTGTCGCGGTTGGTTATCATGCCGCGGCGAACTTCCCAAGGACGCCAAATCCCATGCCCGAAGTCATTTTCAACGGACCCGAAGGCCGCATCGAAGGCCGCTATCACCACGCCACGGACCCCAGTTCGCCCATCGCTCTTCTGCTGCATCCACATCCCGAACATGGCGGAACGATGAACAACCGCGTGGTCTACGCCATTTATCAGGCCTTCGTCCGGCGGGGTTTTTCCACGTTACGCTTCAATTTCCGCGGGGTCGGACGGTCCCAGGGTAAGTTCGACAATGGTCAGGGCGAATTGAGCGACGCGGCGACGGCGCTCGACTGGATGCAGGGCCACAACCCGAACGCCCAGACCTGCTGGATCGCCGGGTTCTCGTTCGGCGCCTGGGTCGCCATGCAATTGATGATGCGCCGACCGGAGATCACCGGCTTCATTTCCGCCGCTCCGCCGGCGAGCCACTATGATTTCTCGTTCCTGGCCCCCTGTCCGGCGTCGGGCATGTTGGTCCATGGCAAGGCCGACGAGGTCGTGCCCGTGGGCACCGTTGACAAGCTGGTCGAAAAACTGTCGCAGCAGAAGAACATCGAAATCGATTACCGCGTGGTCGACAAATGCGATCATTTCTTTTCGACCCATCTGGAAAACCTGATCGGCCACGTTGACGACTACCTGGATAAACGGCTGGTCGAAAAGGCCGCCTAAGCCGCGGTTTCCGCGCCACCCGGGAACACCCGCCCGCCTGTCAACGGCCGGGACGCGCCGGTTGTGCCGGGAAATGTGATCGGCAATCCCTTGAGCGACCGCACGGCGAGATAAGCAAAGGCCTCCGCTTCCAGGGCATCCCCGTCCCAGCCGGCCTGCTCGACGGGGTCGACCGGCGCCCGCAGCGCGCCGCGAAGCCCCGACATGAGGGCCGGATTACGGCGCCCGCCGCCGGTCACCAGCCAGCGCTGAACGGGGGCCGGGAAGAACGCGGCCGCGCGGGCCACGGCCGCGACCGTAAAGGCGGTCAAGGTCGCCGCGCCGTCGGCGGTCGGCAGTCCCGCCACCGTCCCCAAGTCGAAATCATCCCGGTCCAGGGATTTGGGCGGCGGCCGATCGAAGAACGTCGATGCCATCAATGTTTCGAGCGCCGCCGCGTCGATCCGGCCGGCCCGCGCCAAAGCTCCGTCGACATCCATCTCGGCACCGGTGACGGCTTTTACCCAATCATCCAACAGCGCATTGCCGGGCCCGGTGTCGAAGGCGAGCAGGTCGGCATCCTCGTCATCCGGCCCGCCGGACCCGATCCAAGTGACATTGCCCACCCCGCCCAGGTTGAGGACGGCGAGCGGCCGGTCCAACGGCCCCGCCAAGGCCCGGTGATAGACCGGCGCCAGGGGCGCCCCCTCGCCGCCCTGGGCGACATCGTCGAGCCTAAGGTCGGCGACCACGGGAACGCCGGTTCGCCGCGCCAGCAGATCCGCGTCACCGATCTGCCGGGTAATGCCCCGGTCGGGCCGGTGCAGGACGGTCTGGCCGTGAAACCCGATGACCTCGATCCGCTCGGGCGCGATCCCCGCCCGGTCCAAAAGGGCCCGGACGGCCTCGGCATGATGTTCCGTCAATTGGCGCTCCAGGTCCGGCGGCAAGGGGTCGGTTTCCGGGTCCCTGCCCAGAACGGCCCTTAAACCGCTGCGGAACGGGGCGTCATAGGCCCGCGTCAGCGACGCCCCCGGGCGGACCACGGCCCGTCCGTCCGTCTCCAACAGGGCGGCATCGACGCCGTCCAAGGAGGTACCGCTCATCAAGCCGATGGCCGTCATTGTTTCGCTGGTCACGACTTCGTCTTCCTCAGAATCGATAAAAGCCGAAACACCTGTCCAGAATCAAAACCGCTTGAAGCTGCCTTTGGACAGAACACCTCAGACGATTGTCGGAACAAACCCATCCCGATCCAGGCAAGCGCCTCGGTCAGGGCGAAGGCGATGGCGGCAACCTTCGGAAACAGGACGATGAGCGAATTTGCGAACTGGGGCATAGCCTATTTTGTCGAAGTAGGCATCCCGCGGCAATTCAATCTAAGCCTGAACTGCTCCAAGGCGATAAACGCGACTTTTCAACAGGGCGGGTCAAGAACGTCGACTATATGAAAAATCGATCTTTGGTTAACATTCTCGTATAAAATGCGAGTATATCGAGGTCGCTTCAGCGATAAGCCGACTTTAGGGGGATTGAACGAATGAGAACCGTTTCAGTAATAAACTACAAGGGCGGCGTCGGTAAAACGACGCTAACGTCGAACTTGGCCGCCGAATTGGCGTGGCGCGGCCTCAATGTTTTAATGATAGACCTGGATGCTCAGGCCAGTCTCACTTTCTCATTCATAACGCCCGACGATTGGAGCGATAACTATGCGGATACAAAAACCGTAAAGGCGTGGTTCGACTCTATCGAACAGAGAAATCCGATTTCTCTCGCAGATATTGTTTTCACGCCGAACAGAATTTCCAACGCCCTGAAGTATCGTGATGGCGGCGTTGACCTAATTGCTTCACATTTAGGCTTGATAAATGTCGATCTTGATCTCGCGACCAAACTTGGCGGCGCGAATTTGACGCAAGCCAAGCGTAATTTTTTATCGGTCCACAGTATGCTCGCGACGGAATTGGATGAGATCGATCAAGACAAGTACGATTTGGTTCTGATCGACTGCCCACCCAACTTCAACATCGTCACGAAAACGGCCATCATCGCCAGCGACTATATTCTGGTTCCGGCACGCCCCGATTACCTCTCAACTCTGGGCATCGACTATCTCATTCGCAGCACGAATACGCTGATAAAGGAGTATAATGAGTTCGCGGAATTGGACGACGGTACATCCACGACGAAAATCGACCCCAAGTTCCTATACGTGGTCTTTACGATGATACAGGAGTACGGCGGACAGCCAATTTCCGCTCAACGTCCGTTCATGGCGAAAACCAAACGACTCTCTGGCATCAAGGTTATGGATGCGTATATTAAGCGGAACGATACAATCTTCGGCGACGCTCCTCAGTTTGGCCTGCCGACGGTCTTAAAAGGGTATTCTTCGGGAAGTCATGCAAGCGTTGTTGAAGGCTTGGAAGACGTTGCCAAGGAGTTCTGTATAGGGATTGGCATCAAAATTTGATGAAGGACCCTGAAATTGAACGCTCGAAGTAAGGCAATAGCGACAACTCTGCGAAATCTCGCAGATTTGATAGAGGATGCCACTGATCGGGAGCTAATCGATGCTCTTGATACGCATTTTTACTCGGGTAATCTTGAAAGGAAGAACAAACACCGAAAGTCCTCTCGCTCGAGCAAAAGACCGCTCAATCAGCGAGTTTTTCTCGATATTGAAAGACGATTGCGTGATCTGACATCGCGTGATGCCGGCCGGCAGTTAATCAAAAGCGAACTGGCGACACGCTCTTCAGTGGAAGCATTGGCGCGTCATTTGGATTTACCGATTTCAACATCGGACACCATCGACATATTGATCGACAAGATTGTAGAGCTATCCATCGGGTCACGACTGAATTCTGAAGCCGTTCAAGGCGAACTTTACACGCAGGTTCGCGATTAACGGCGAAATCCGAGTGATCATCGGCAATCGCATCATTGCGACAGAACCGCCTAAGCGGTAAAAGCCGCCATGACCGACGTTAGATCCCCGTTTCTCGAGCAAGCCCGGGCCCGCGGTTTCGTGCATCAGTGCACGGACATGGACGCCCTGGACGCCCAATTGCGCGCGGGCCCCGTCCCGGCCTATATCGGCTTCGACTGCACCGCACCGTCGCTGCACGCGGGGTCTCTGGTGTCGATCATGTTGCTCCGGCTTTTTCAGCAGGCCGGCCACAAGCCGGTCGTCTTGATGGGCGGCGGCACGACGAAGGTGGGCGACCCGTCGGGCAAGGACGAAATGCGCAAGGCCCTGACCGACGACGACATCGCCGCCAATATGGCCGGCATCAGGCAGGTCTTCGCCAAATACCTGACCTTCGCGCCGGAGGGTGACATGGGGGGTCCCACGGACGCCATCATGGTCAACAACGCCGACTGGCTGGACGAATTGAACTACATTTCCTTCCTCCGCGACGTCGGCCGGCATTTCTCGATCAACCGGATGCTGACCTTCGATTCCGTGAAACTGCGGCTTGAGCGCGAACAGCCGCTGACCTTCCTGGAATTCAATTACATGATCCTCCAGGCCTATGACTTCCTGGAACTGTCGCGGCGTCTGGACTGCCGCCTGCAGATGGGCGGCTCGGACCAGTGGGGCAACATCGTCAACGGCGTCGAGCTGACCCGCCGGATCGCCAATCAGCAACTGTTCGGCCTGACCACGCCGCTGTTGACCACGGCATCGGGCGCCAAGATGGGCAAGACCGCGGCGGGCGCCGTTTGGTTGAATGCGGACATGCTCAGCGCCTATGATTACTGGCAGTACTGGCGCAACACGGAAGACGCCGACGTCGGTAAGTTTCTCAAACTGTTCACCGACCTGCCGCTGGACGAAATCGCCCGCCTGGCCGCGCTCGAAGGCAACGAATTGAACGAGGCCAAGAAGATCCTGGCGACCGAAGTGACGCGCCTGTGCCACGGCGACGCGGCGGCGGCCAGCGCCGCCGATACGGCGCGCCAGACCTTCGAGCAGGGCGCTTTGGGCGACGGCCTGCCGACCATCGAGGTCCCGCTGGCGCGCCTGCAGTCGGGCATTCCCGCGTTCGAATTGTTCCGCGAGGCCGGACTGGCGGCATCGAACGGCGAGGCCAGGCGCTTGATCAAGGGCGGCGGCGGGCGGCTCAACGATGCCAAGATCGACAACGAAACCGCCGCCATCGGCGACGGTGATCTGATTGACGGGGCCATCAAGCTTTCCGCCGGCAAGAAGCGTCACGCCCTGGTTCGACCCATTTGACCGTCGGCGGATGACCCGTATGCCAGCCGCTCGGGCCAGCCTTCTTGAACGCAACCTTGCGTTTCTGTGTGAACGTCCCGGACTGCCGCTGGTGATCGTCGCGCTGACCGCCGTCACGGCGATCATCCGCGCGACCTTGTTCCCCGGCACCGGCGGCGACGACGGCGAACAGCTGATTTTCGCTCAGGTCTTCGAATGGGGATATCAGGTCCGCAATCCGGCGCTATACACTTGGCTTGTGATCGCTGTCAGCCAGATCACCGGTCCCGGTCTATGGGCCGTGAACATCGTCAAATTCGCCCTGTTGGCGGGCATGTACCTGTTCCTCTGGTTCGCCTGCCTGCGCCTGTTCGCCGATCGGCGCCTGGCGGCGTTGGCGGCGCTATCGCCGGTGCTGTTCTACTATCTCGCCTGGGAGGTGGTGACCGGGTTCAGCCATTCAATCCTGGTCGCCTGCCTCTACGTTGGTCTGTTCTTGGCCGTTGTCCGCCTGCGCGCCGGTGCGGGCGGCATCGGCGACTACCTGCTGCTCGGCCTGATGATCGGGCTCGGCGCCCAGGCGAAATACGTCTTCTGGATATTCCTGGTCAGTCTGCTGACCGCCTGCCTGAGCGACACGGTGCTTCGCCGGCGCCTGTTGTCGCCGGCCATGCTGGCCACCCTGACGTTGGCCGCGACCATTGCCGGGCCGCATTACCATTGGCTGGCCGGGCATTTGGGCATCTTGGCCGAACAGGCCACGGTACAAGGACCGGATGCGCCGGTCCGCTCGCTTTGGGCCGGCCTCGGCGACGCGCTGCGCGCCGGG
>JANQIJ010000150.1 GCA_028282185.1 Rhodospirillales bacterium | reverse complement strand
CGAAGGTCAGGGTCCGCTGCCAGCTTTCCGAGCGCGCCGCCGGCAATCGGCCGAGAACACCGACCTCGCCGGCCCAGCCAAGAAGCGTCAGATCGCGATAAAATTCCGGCCCCATGCGCCGACGCAGCCGCGACAGTTCCGCATCGTTCATATGGGGATCGACAGTGGTCGCCGGATCGGTAAGGCCGACAAGGCGGTCCGTCTGCCGGTTGGACAGGCGCAATCGTCGGGCGACATCGGCGGCGCCGGACGAATCCGTATCAAGCAGCGCGGCCAAATGACGGATCGGGTCCGGGATGACACCGTCCATCGCCAACCCGCGGCTGGCCAGCCAATGGACGGTACGCAGCACGGCCACGTCGCCCGCTTCGGGCAGGATCACCTGCATCACGCCGTAGCTCCGCATCAGGACGCAGACCTCGGCCGGCTGGGCGGTCATCAGGATGCGCAGCAACTCGTCGCGGACCCGTTCGCCGGACAGACCGCGCAGTTTTTCCGCATGGCTGCGACAGGCGGCCAGGGCGTCGCGGCTGATCGACGATCGGCCGAAATCGCCCCAGAAACGAAAGAACCGCAGGATACGGAGGTAGTCCTCCTTGACCCGGTCGTCGGCGCGGCCGACGAAGCGGACCATGCCATGCGCCAGATCGAGCATGCCCTCGAACGGGTCGTAGACATCGCCCGCCGGGGTGCAGGACATGGCATTGAAAGTGAAATCGCGACGCTTGGCGTCTTCGATCCAATCCTCGGTGAAGGCCACTTCCGCATGGCGTCCGTCGGTCGACAGGTCGCGCCTGAGCGTCGTGATCTGGAAGCTGCGCTCGCCGATTACCGCGGTGACGGTGCCGTGCTCGATCCCCGTCGGCAGGGCTTTCAGACCGGCGCCTTTGAGCAAGGCGATGACCGCGTCGGGCATCAACGGCGTGGCCGCGTCGACATCCTTGACCGGGCGCCTCGCGATGGTGTCGCGGACACAGCCGCCGACAAACCGGATATCAGCGCCGGCTGCTTCGAACACACCGACCAGGCGACGCACCTCGGGCCAGGCAAGCCAGTCCAGCACCGGCACCTTGCCAAGGGGTGTTCGGCTGATGCCGCGGATTTCCAAGACCTCTTCTTGTTTGGCGGACATGGTCTTCCCGTCCCGTAGCCAATCGCCGCCCCGGCCCTCGCGCCGGGCCGTCCGAACATCGGACGGACAGCCGACCGGCGCCGGTCGTTACTTGAACTTGGGCGGCATAATACGACCGTCTTCAAGGCGTGGCGACTGATAGCCGCCGGCACCGGGATCCGCCCCGGTGAACACGGCCAGGGCGATCAAGCCGACGATCAACAGAACAATGCCGGCGATGAGCGACCAAAACAGTCCACCCTTGGTGATCTCCGGTGGATCGCCGCCGGTCGCCTTGGCCCGTTGGCGGTAGTACCAAACCCAGGTCAAATACGCCAGGGTCGGCAACAATAGCGGCAGGACGTAATGCAGAAGGATACGGGTCATGGATTGCTCACGCGCCTAATCTCGGATGCCGGCTGTTTGACGTTGCGGCGAACGGCGGAAGTCAGGGTCCGGCGGGCTGCCCGTCAGAACGTCGTAAAGGTTTCTGACCATGCCCGCGGTCGCGCCCCAGATGAATCTGTCCTCATAGGGCATGGCGTAGAAATCGCGGCGCGCGCCGTTGAATTCGCGTTTGTGACGCTGATGGTTGGCCGGGTCCATCAAGAAATCGAGCGGCACCTCGAACACGCTTGCGACCTCTTCCGGGTCGGGGGCGATGTTGAACGGCGGCGCGACCAACGCGACCACCGGGATGACGGAAAACCCCGTGCGGGTGATGTAATCGTCGAGCCGGCCGATGATCCGGATATGCCGCCGGGGCAGGCCCACTTCTTCTTCCGTTTCGCGCAGCGCCGTGTCCTCTGCCGTCCTGTCCACCGGATCCGAATGGCCGCCGGGAAAACTGATCTGCCCCGGATGATGCACCAGATGCGACGTCCGCTGGGTAAACAGGGTGGTCACGCCGTCAGGCCGGTCAATCAACGGCACCAGCACGGCCGCCGGCACCAAATTCTCGGCGATCGACATGTCCGGATTGAGGTCGTGGTCGCCGCGAAACCGGCCGGGGTCCCGTCGCAGGGTCAGGAACCGGTCGGTCAGCCATTCGGGGGTCATCTCGGGGCACATGGGTCGGCGGGTCGCTCAGGCATCAGAGGACGCGGGGGGGTCACGGTTGCAATCATCGGCGTCCGGCCCGGCCGGAGGCGCCAGCGGAAACAGCTGGCCGCCGCTCCATACTCCGTAAATGTGTTCTCCCCGGACCTTCTCCGCAACCGCCAATTCGACCAATTGGTAGAAAACGCTGCGCGTCAGCCGGGCCTCCAAACCGTGATCAAGGGCGACATAGGGCCTGGGCTCGCCGGTCTCCGGATTGACCGCCAGGCGCAATGGATGATCGCCGCCGAGCGCCACGGTTTGGTCAATATTCGTCGTCAAGGTGACCGTCTGGTCCACGCCGACACCGTCGGCACGGGCCGCAACCGCCAGGAACGGCGCGTCATCGACACGGATACGGCACATCTCCGACGGCGTGATCAGCCAATAATCCCCCGCGTCGTCGCGGCGCAGCACCGTGGAGAACAGCTTGACCAGTTCCTTGCGCCCGATCGGAGACCCCAGGTAGTGCCAGGTTCCCTCAAGATCGATGCGCATGTCGATGTCGCCGCATACGGCCTGTCCCGGCCGCCGATCGATTCCGGCGGGTCCGGATCGGGAAGCGATCGGCGCCGATCCCAGAAACGCGTGAATATCCGGCGTTTTTTCGGGCATGATATCCGTGAACCTGCGCTATCCTTCCATCAACGGGCGAGCCATACGGCCCATCCGACAATGCCAACGATATCCCCGGAGAGGACCCCATAGATGACGACCAAAGCCAAGAATAAGGCAACCGAGCCCGCAAGCAACAGCGACGACATGGTCGCCGCCGTTGATGATCTGGTCGATGACATGGCCAAGGTCCGTGACGCCTTGGGACGGGTGATTTTCGGTCAAGAACGGGTTATCGAAGAATCCCTGGTGACCCTGTTGGCCGGCGGTCATTGCCTGCTGGTCGGCGTGCCCGGACTGGGCAAGACGTTGCTGGTCGAAACGCTGGGCCGGGTGTTCGGCATGGAGGAACGGCGCGTTCAATTCACCCCGGACTTGATGCCGGCGGATATCCTCGGCTCCGAGGTCCTGGAAGAAAGCGAAACGGGCAAGCGTGCCTTCCGCTTCGTCAAGGGACCGGTGTTCTGCCAGTTGCTTATGGCCGACGAAATCAACCGCGCCAGCCCACGGACCCAATCGGCCCTGTTGCAGGCGATGCAGGAACACCGCGTGTCCGTCGCCGGGCATTATTACGAGTTACCCGATCCGTTCCACGTCCTGGCGACCCAGAACCCCTTGGAACAGGAGGGCACCTACCCCTTGCCCGAGGCACAGCTCGACCGTTTCTTTATGCAGGTCGACGTCGAACACCCGGATCTCGATACGGAGCGGGAAATCCTGATCAAGACCACCGGCGCCGACCGGCCGGAAGCCAAAAAGGTGATGGACCCCAAGGCCCTGATCCGGGCCCAGGGCCTGGTCCGCCATATCCCGGTCGGCGAGAGCGTCGCCGAGGCGATCCTCAAGCTGGTCCGCGCCGGCCGGCCCGAATCCTCGGACCTGCCGGAAGTCGTCAATCATGTGTCCTGGGGTCCCGGCCCGCGGGCCAGTCAGGCATTGATGCTGGGGGTTCGGGCCCGGGCCATGATCCAGGGCCGTCTGGCGCCCTCGGTCGAAGACGTCTTGGCCCTGGCCCATCCGATCCTGCGCCATCGCATGGCCCTGACCTTCGGCGCCCGGGCCGAGGGCGTCACCGTGGGCCAGGTGATCGACCGCCTGTGCCAGATCGTGGGCTGAACGCGGCAGGCTAAAACCGGCTGAGACGAGGATCAGGAATCAGACAATGGCCGACGCCCAACCGCCATCGGACCTGCACCATCAAGCGGAGACCGCCGCCGCCGCGCTGCCGCCGTTGCTGGTCGCCGCCGAACGCGTCGCCGCCACGGTCAGCCAAGGCGTCCACGGCCGGCGCCGGGTCGGCCAGGGCGAGACCTTTTGGCAGTTCCGGCGCTATGAGTTCGGCGATTCGACGCAGCTCATCGACTGGCGCCAGTCGGCCAAATCGGACCCGGTCTTCGTCCGTGAACTGGAATGGGAAGCGGCACAGAGCGTTTGGCTATGGGTCGATCGCTCGCCATCAATGATCTATCGCTCGAACGCGGACCTGCCGGACAAGGGGTGGCGCGCCAAGGTTCTGGCCCTGGCCCTGACCGTGCTGTTGATCCGCGCCGGCGAGCGGGTCGCCCTGATGGGCAGCGGCATGGTGCCGGCGTCGGGACGGACCGCGCTGTTGCGCCTGGTGGATGCCTTGGAGCGGCCCGAGGACCCGTCCACGGACGGCCTGCCCGAGACGGAATTCGTGCCGCGCTATGGCCGCGTGGTGATGTTCGCCGACTTCCTGGAACCGCTGGAAAACATCCGCGCAACCGTGGCACGCCTTTCCGGTCACGGCATCCAAGGGCATTTGGTTCAAGTTCTCGACCCGGCCGAGGAGACCCTGCCGTTTTCCGGCCGCATCGAATTCGAAGGCGCCGAGGGCGAAGGCCGCGTGCTGATCGGCCGCGTCGAAAGCGTGCGCCAGGCCTATCGCGAGGAACTGGCCCATCATCAGGCCGGGCTCGACGCCCTGGCCGCGTCCTTCGGTTGGACGGTGACCCGCCACCATACACCGGTGCCGCCGGAGAAGGTTTTGATGGCGCTTTACCTGATGCTGTCCGAAACCTGGCCCGGTCGCGGGAACTGACGGGGGAGTGACGGCGCCATGCTGACCATCGGCTTCCTCTCCCTGGCCGCGCCATGGGCGCTTACCGCGCTGGTCGCGCTGCCCGTGATCTGGTGGCTGCTGCGTCTGACGCCGCCAGCGCCGACGCGCGTCCGCTTTCCGCCGCTGCGCCTGCTGTTGGGCCTGGTCGCCAAGGAAGAGTCCTCGGCCAAGACACCGCCCTGGCTGATCCTGCTGAGGCTGGCGACCAGGCCCAACAGCAGGCGCAGCGGCGGAAAGCGGACGCGCGTCGGCGCTGGCGGCGTCAGACGCAGCAGCCACCAGATCACGGG
>JANQIJ010000244.1 GCA_028282185.1 Rhodospirillales bacterium | reverse complement strand
TCCGGCGCGCTACACCGTTCGCGGCGGGGAAGAAGCGCTCGGCAAGCGCTGGACGGAAGGCGTCGACCTGATCGCACTGCACGACCGGGCCTGGCCGGGCCTGTCGACCCGGGACACGCGCATCCTGTTCGTCGCCGTTCGCGCCACCGTCCATAGGGGCAAACCACCGCCACCGGCGGCGTTGATTTCCGATATCCGGTTGATCCGCTGACCCCCTGCACATTAGGAACCCGGGGGCACCCCGGGCGCCTGCTCGCAAGGGGTCGGAAACCTTGCCCCGGCATCGCCTCTGCCGCATGATGCGGGCCAACCAACAAGGAGACCCGCCGCATGCCGCGTTCGATCCCTTTTTCGGTCCGCCGGGCCTGGTGTAGGGCCGTTGCCGCGCTGGCCGTCCTAGGCGCCGTTGTTGCCGCGCCGACCGACGCCTTGGCCCAGTCGACAGCCCCTGCGCCGGCTGCCCAAAATCAACCGGAAACCACCGCGGGGTCCGCATCGATCGACCCGGCCCAGCGGGCCGCCACGGAGAAAATCATCCGCGACTATCTCTTGGCCAATCCGGAAGTGGTGATCGACGCGATTCGTATCTATCGGGAACAGGTCGAACGCCACCAAGAGGAAATGGCCCGCGCCGCCCTGGCCCATCGTCGCGCCGCCCTGGTCAGCGATCCGGGCTCGCCCGTCGGCGGCAACCCGGACGGCGACGTGACCATCGTCGAATTCTTTGACTACCGCTGCGGCTATTGCAAACGCGTGCTGCCGACCATCAAGGAAGCGCTCAAGACCGACAAGAACCTGCGCATCGTGTTCAAGGAATTCCCCATTCTGGGCGATCAATCCGTTTTCGCGGCGCGCGCCGCCTTGGCGGTACACAAGCTCGATCCCAAGAAATACGAACCCTTCCACAACGCCCTAATGGCCAGCACTGGCAACGTTTCGGAATCACGGGTGATGCGTCTGGCCGGCGAACTGGGCCTGGACCCGGAAGCGGTCAGAAAGACCATGGATTCACCGGAAATCGACGCCCGCATCGACAGCAACCACCAATTGGCGCAGAGCCTCAACATCCGGGGCACGCCGGCCTTCGTGATCGGCAACGAATTGGTCCCGGGACTGATCAGCCTGGAACAGTTGCGCCAACTGGTCGCCCAGGCGCGCAACGGATAACCGGCGGGGCCGGCAACCGGAGGACGGCGGACGGCGGACGCCGGCCCGGATCAACAGGCGGGCGGATCCAGGGGCTGGATTTCGCGGAGGCTCTGAATCACCGAAAAAGGACCCAGGTCCAGGACCATGCGGCGCAGCACGCCGTTGTCGAGCAATTCCATGTCGATCTGAAACGTCGGTGTTTCCTGGCGCGCGCCGCCTTCGAAGAACGCCGCGCTGACCCGCCAACCGGGTCTCGTGGTCAACCCGCCCTGATCAACCTTTGGGCTGGACGGGATTTGCGCCTCCGCAGGACCCGCCGGCAGGCGGCCCGTGATGAAGCTGGATACCAGATTGGGGCCTTTTTCCTCGGACCCGTCGAACAGGTGAAACGACACCTGGCGCATGCCGTCTGCCGCCGCGCCCAGCAACTTGCGCAAATGCCCGATAGGCAGATAGGTGCCTTCCGGGACCTTGACCCTCTTGCCCTCCGGCAGGTCGTATCGGGCGGTGCCGGCGGCGCCTTCGCGGGTCACCTGCAACCGTCCCTTGACGCGCTTGTCTTCATTGACGACCTTGCTGATGGTCCGGGCGGCGAAACGATAGTCGGTCCCATCCGCCGATTCCCAGCCGGTGAAGCGGACTTCCCGGTCGATCGCGCCGCCGACCCGGGTCAACAGGCGCATGACCAGGTGTTCGGCAACGATCCAGCCGTCGCAGGTCCGCTCGATCGAACGGGTCAGCAAGCCCTCGACACCTGTGAAGCGGATGGCGCCGCTGACGTTGCCGAAGGACAGGCCATAGATCGCACGATGCGGCGCGATCTCCACCGCCGACGCGGGCGCGGAAATGGCCATGATCCAGGCAAGCGCCAAGCATGACAGGAAGCAACGATTGTTGGGCCTCATGGGCCGAGATTAGGCGCCGTCGCGGCGCTGGTAAACAGTCCTTTCCCCCGCCCCCGCCCGGTCCCTGCCTTGGGGCACCGGCGGCAGGCTTTCCATTACCCGGCGCGCAACGTCATCCGCCATGGACGGCAGGACATCGGCGTCTTCGGCGAAACGCGAGGCGGAAAACGCCTCGATCGGCAATGACAACAGCCCCATGGGCAGGCCGCCTTCCGAGCGTTCGGCGGCGTGGCGGCCCCACCACAGGGCCTCGCCGTTGCGCGTGGCCCGCAATTGCAGGGTCAGGCCCAGGCGCGCCTGGGCCCAGACCAGGGCAAAGGTGCGCTGGAACCCCGGCGTCTTGATCTGCATCGCCGCATCGCACCGCAGCGCCCGGCCCAGGCGTTTCAGATCGTCCGGACGGAGTGCCCGGCGGCGGCGTTCGTGGCCGACGCGACCGGCGGGAACGACCCGTCCGACGCGATGCGCAAGATGCCGGGCCACGGCATCCTCAAGCGCGCGGGCGGCGGCATCGCCGACCCGGTCGCGGTCCATGGGCAGAACCAGGATACAACGCGGCGCCTGACGGAAGTACGCCTTCGACAGACCGTAGGAGACGGTGCGGGGCCCACCCGGCAGGACCGGACCGGCGTCCGGCATGTCATGATCGCCGGGACCGGTTTGTTCCACGGGTCCGGCCGTCTGCGCCCGCGCCACGACCGGGCCGCCATCAGCGCGCAAATAGGTAGTCTGATTGCAGGCGGTCAATAAAACGCCGAGCAGCAGAACGGAGAAACGTCCAGGGATTTCGCCGGATGCCATGGCTTACCCCCGCTCCCGCCCCGGGTGCAGGGCGTCCAGGCGCGGCAAGGCATCCTGGAACGGCCGGTGCCAATGGGCCAGGCCGAGACGCGGACGGTACGGCCCGATACCCGCTGGAAACCGGCGACGCAGCGCGGTCAGAAAACCGAGCGGCCGAACAGCCACGCCCTGCGCGCCCTGGAGAACGTCGAACACGGCCTGGTCGCCCAGGCGGCGGGCGGATTTCGAATGCCCCGGCAACGGCACGACGGCCAACGGCGGGTGCCCGTCCGCCACTGGCCGCAGGCGGAAGTACCGGCCGATCCGCGCCGCCGTGGGCGATGATTGTTCGATCCGCAGTGCGTCCCCGGGAAGGGTCAGGGTCGCGCTCAGGCATTCGGGGGCCAGGACAATGCTCTGGGCGGTCGGACGCACCCAGGGCTGGGCCCCCGGTCGCCGCGCTGGGCAAAACTCTTGGCCCGGCGCTCGGCCGACCCCGCTGATCCAGACGAGGCGGCGTTCACCAAGCGCCGGCGGGGCTTCCAAGAACGTCTTCATACGCCGGAACACGCCGCTCGGCGGCACGTCGGTCAGGACATCGACATCCTCGAACCCATGCCGTTCCCGCAGCACCCGTTGCACCGCCAAGGCCCGTGCAAGATCGGCCCGGCCGCCCACATCCAAGGCGATCAGGGCCCGCATTTCGGCGGCCTTGGCCGGGCCGCCGACGAGACCGACCGCGGCCAGCAGCGCCAAGGCGAACAGGAGAGCAAGGGGTTTCGGCATCTCAGGCTCCCTTCGAACAAGACGCGCTCATCAACGGCGACAGATCGACCCGGCCGGAGACAACGCGACCATCGATGCGGATGCCGGTCACGGCCAGGCCGCCGCCCGACAGGTCGTAACGCGCGGTGATCCGCCGAGCGCCGCGATAGCCGGCGCCGATGATGCGGCTCAACCCACCGATCAACAGGGCGTCGGCGCGGCGCGGAAACAGGCGAACCGCCGCCCCGGGCGGCAAGTCCCCATGATGCCGGTGGATGGCCTTTTGGGCTTCGGCCTCGGCCGCGGTCGCCGGTCCGGACGGGCGCCGCAGAAACCCGGAATAGCGGTCGACATTGGGGGTCCAGGCCCGGCGTCCGGGGCCGGCCGCAACGTAAAGCGCACCATCCCCGCTTAAATGCGCGACCCGCATCTCGAGACAGAGGGTGAACAGACGGTAAAGCCGTTCGCGGCCCGGCCGAGCATCGGGCCAGGCGATTTCGATGGCCGGGCCGTCGCCATGCTCCAGCAGGCGCAGCAGCACCCGACCAACCTCGCGGGTTTCACGCCCAGCTTCGCGCGTTTCACGCGCGGCTTCGGGCTTTACCGGATGCGCCGGGTCGGCAGCCGTCCGGCCGGCCGGGTCGTCGATCGGCGGCGGTATTTTTGGCTTGGCTTGTCCCGGTGCCGGCGGGACGACCTGGGTCTTGCGTTCCTCGCCGATGGCTTCCTCGGTCAGGGGGCGCTGGGGCGCCAGCGGGCGGATTCGCCGCTGTTCGTCGGCATCGGCCGGCGCCGCCGTCATCGGCTTGACGGCAATTCCGGGACGGGAGGGCGCCATCATGTGACCGGTGGGCGCCGCCACGGGCCGGGCGGTCGGCGGCGGCGGCAGTAGAACCGCCGCCATCGTCGGGGGTGTCGGGTCGTTCGCCGGCGGCAGGGTTGCCGGCGCCGGGTCCGCCACGGACCGTTCCGGCCGGGTTTCGGCCTCGGGCACGGCGGTCAGCAAGACGAACAAGCCGCCCCAGAGAACCAGCGCGCCGAGAGTGGCCCAGCGCCTGGCGCATGACGATCCCGGCCGCGGCATTTCCTAACCGCCCCGCCGTTCCAGATACATGAATTCCAGGTCTTCGGACATGGCCCGCAGTTCCTTCAGGCGTTCCTGGGGCGTCATCAGTCGGGCGCCGTCCTCGATCCGGACGGCGGGCGCGTCCAAGGCCAGCGCCCTGGCCGGCCGTTGCCCCGCCGGGGCCGAGACGTCACCGCCGGCCGGCGCCTCATTGGCGCGGTCGAGCGACCGGGCCTTTGCCGGATCGATTTCATGGCGGGCCGGCTGAGCGATCTCCCTGGCTTCGGCCAGGGGCGGCAAGGATTTCGGCGACAATGGAGTCCCGGATCCTTGCGGACCCGCCGACGGCGGGGCGTCGGACGCTGCCGCCGCGTTGTCGGCGGACGCCGACAACGGGTCCGGTTCAGGCACCGGTATCGGCGAAACCTGCGGTTCCGGTCCGTCCTGGCGCAGTTCAGCCATGACGCGGGCCACCGCTTGGCGGATTTGCTCGTTGGTTTGGTCAACCCGGTCGATGACCCGTTCGGCCGTTTCCGGCGCCTTGGCCTGGGCCATGAGGTCGCGGATCGGCAGACCGCCCCCGGAAACCAGATAGATCAAGGCCGCGGCGACGGCGATGTTGAAGACGAGAAACGGCATGGCAGTATCCTTTCGTTCTGGCTGGCAGGCCGGCGTTACCGGCGCGGCGGATTCGGTCAAGCGCCGGCGGGACCGTCCGGCGACGGCAGGCCCCGGCCCTCGAGCGACCGGCTGTAGGCGACCATCAACAACGCCCGCAACACGGCCGAGGTCGGCAGGCCGATAACCGTGGTCATGAAGGCGGTGGAGAAATTGGCGGTCAGGTCGCGGATCACGGCCTGTACCGTGTCGGGAGTCAGTTCCTGGCCGGCCAGACTGCCGATGCCGAGAGATATGCCCAATAGCGTATAGGTCAGCGCCAGGGTGGCGACGCCGGAGGCTGCTTGCATCCCGGTTTCGAACCAGGACCGTCGGCCCGCCGCCTCGCCCTGGGTCATCCGCACCAAGCCGATCAGGGCGGTGAAAACCAGGCCCAGGAACAACAGAAGGAACACCGGGCCGAAGATGCGCAACGCCCAATCGGCGATCCCGGGCACGTCCCGCGCCGTCACCGCCACGGCCAGCGCCAGGCCGACGGCGAGCGTTCCCAACAGGTAGCTCAGCGCCTTCGAGCCGGCGGCGAGATGATCAAGCGTGCGGATCACCTCAGCGCCTCCTTTGGGCCGCGGCCATGATGTCTTGGGTCGACATGCCGACCTGGTCCAGCCAGTGGTCGAGGATCAGGGTCCGGCTTTCCGCCGCCGCATGGACCAGAAAGCTCAAATCGTAATTGGCGAAGGCGCGTTTCACCGCCGGCGTGTCATGACCGACCAGCGACTTGTCGCGCAGCACGATGCGTTCGAGATCGACCAGGCGGCGTTTGGCCACCGTCGCCTTGGCGTGGCGTTCCTCGGGCGTGATCTCATCCTTCAACAGGGTTTCGATCAGGATCGCCCGTTCGCGTTCCATGTTCTCGACGCTGCCGGCCACGGCCGGGCTGGCGACGGCGACGGCGACGGCGATCCCGACGGCCAGCGCCGCCGTGGGCAACAGAGGGATAAATCGATGTTTCATGACGGGTCTCCTTCTGGCGTCACAAGGTGGATCATTGGATGTACAGGCCGACCACGTCGGCCAGGCCGGGAGCCTCGCCTTCGGCGTCGTCCTCGGCAACGGTTTGGTCCTGGACGTCCTCGGCCAGCGCCTGGGCGTCCAAGGCCACCAACTTGGCCATGTAGCCGACGATTTCCCGCTCCTGGTTCAACAGAGCAAGATCGGCCTCGGCCCCGGAAATCAAACCGCGCAGGTAGTCGGGCTTGCTTTCCCGGACGGCCGCGTCCCGCTGCGTCCTGACCGTCACCGCGTGGCTGTCGATGGCCGCCGCCAAAGATCGGATCGCCGTCAGGTTCTTGGCGTAATCCTTGGCGTACTTGCTTTGCTGGGCGACGCTTTCCTCGAACAGGACGAGGTCGACGCTCTCCAAGGATTTTTCGAACCGGGCATGGGCGCGGGCCTGGCTTTCCGCCAACTTGGCCTGCGCCGGGCTGCGCCCGGAATGAGCCCGGCCCATCTTGCGCAGCATCCGTTCATAGACCCGAATGCGGGTTTTCAAATGGCGCCGCTTCAGTTTCTGGCGCTGCGACACAAGGTCGAGATAAGCCTTCTTTTCGACCAGGAACTGGTGGTCCAATTCGACCCGAAGGTCACCGTCGGTCTGGGCTCGGGCGCGTTGCAGATCGCCCAGCGTCCGTTTCTTGAAGCCCACTTCGTCGTCCAGATCGGCCAGGGCGCCGGCCAAGGCGGAGGCCTTGAAATCCTTGTCCAAGGCCTTCTTCAGGAACGCGTTGGGCAGCTTGACCAGCCTTTCCGACACCCGGGGGCGCCAGTTCGCG
>JANQIJ010000073.1 GCA_028282185.1 Rhodospirillales bacterium | reverse complement strand
ATGGCGATGAAGTCGCCATCGACGGCGTCGAGCGCCCGTCCAGCCATGCCCGAAAGGGTGGAATCTTGGCGGGTATCGGCGAACAGCAGGGGCCCCAGGGCGGCAAGGCCGTCCGCCATGTCGTCCCACAATCCCCGGTCATTCATGAAGCCGGGGCAGAGCACCAGGGTTTTGCTATTGGAAGCCATGGCTTGATCCCTCGGGGAGCTGGGCAAACGAGGCCAAGTGGCCGACCGGCGCGGATGCACCGAAAGCCAAGCGAACGGCGTGAGCGCCCGGCGATTGAGGGTCAGAAACGAAGATTACTCCGCCGCTTCGGGGCGGACCGGCTGGCGCATGGTGACCCATTCCTCGGCCGCTGTCGGGTGGATGCCGATGGTCGCGTCAAAATGCGCCTTGGTCGCGCCTGCCTTAAGGGCGATGCCGAGCGCCTGGGTCATCTCCGCCGCGTCCAGGCCGACCATGTGACAGCCGAGCACCCGATCGGTCGCGCGGTCGACGATCAGTTTCATCATCGTATGCTCGTCGCGCCCCGACAGGGTGTACTTCATCGGCCGGAAGTGGGCCATGTAAACCTCGACGTCGTGTTCGCGACGGGCCTCTTCCTCGGTCAGACCCACGGTGCCGATGGGCGGGGTCGAAAACACCGCCGTCGGGATGTTGGTGTAATCAACGGCCGTTGGCTTGTCGCCGAAAAGAGTATGGGCGACGGCCATGCCTTCGGCGAGCGCCACCGGGGTCAGTTGCACCCGGTCGATGACGTCGCCGAGCGCATAGATGCTGTCGACCGAGGTCTTGAAATAATCGTCGACGACGACGGCGCCCTTGGCAGTGAGCGCGACGCCGACCTCCTCCAGCCCGATGCCTTTGGTATTGGGGGCCCGGCCGGTGGCGTACATCACCCGGCCGACTTCCAGCATCTGGTCGTCGTTGAGGCGCAGCGAATAGCGCCCGCCCTGTTCCTCGATCGAGCGGACCACCGTTTCCTGATGGACGCAGACACCCTTCTTGACCATTTCGCTGTGCAGCGTGTCGCGAACCGCCTGATCGAACCCGCGGAGCACGTTCTCGGCCCTGATGATGATATGGGTGTCGACGCCCAAGGCGTTGAAGATGCCGGCGAATTCGACGGCGATATAGCCGCCGCCGACGATCGCGATGCTGTCCGGCAGGGTTTCCAGGTCCAGCGCCTCGTTCGACGTGATGACGTGCTCGATGCCGCGGATGTCGGGCAGCGACGGCCAGCCGCCGGTGGCGATCAGGATGTATTTACCGGTGATCGTCTTGCCGCCGTCCGGCCCGTTGCCGCCGATCTCCACCGTATGGGGGTCGACGATGCGCCCCGTGCCGGTCAGTTCGCCGACCCCGGTGTCGCGCAACAACCGGTGATAGACCCCTTCCAGACGGTCGAGCTCGACGTTCTTGTTGGCGATCAGGGTCGGCCAATCGAAGCTCGCTTCGGCATCGCCCCAGCCATAGCCTCGGGCATCCTCGAAGTCTTCCGCGAAATGGGCGCCGTAGACCAAGAGCTTCTTGGGCACGCAGCCGCGCATCACGCAGGTCCCGCCAATGCGCAGGTTTTCGATCACGGCGGCGCGGATGCCGTATTGCTGGGCGGCGAAGCGCGACGCGCGGACGCCGCCGGATCCGCCGCCGATGGTGATCAGGTCGTAATCGTAGGTCGTCATGGTGCCAGTGGGTCCATCTTCCCGTGGGTCCATCTTTCTGAGGGTCCGCCCGCGACGGGGGACCGTGCTCCCAACTAACCGGTACCCTCGGGCCGCGGGGCTGTCCGTCTTGGGTGGGAAACCGGCGCTGACACTTAACCGTCGTATCGATGAATTGCAAACCGTCTTCTGGCTGCACCGGGCCGCTTCCGGCCCATATTCGCCGCCCTGAACCCGTTTATTTATGCGCGTTAGGGCGAAAATGTGGCAATTCCGCCACACTGTCGCAAAAAATCCCCACCGAAGGGCGTTTTCCCTTTCTTGTCGGGGGGGCTTGAGTAAACTGCGGGCATTCCGAAATGGCCGTCAACGAGCGGCCGACCTTAAGTTTCGGATATGAGTGAGTGGATTTGTAAGAGTATATCTCATCTTTAGGAGCAAACGAATGACTCTCAAAAAGACCCTTATGGCTGGTGCCGCGGGTGCTGCGCTTTTCGCGTTTGCCGCGCCGGTTGCCACCACCGCCGAAGCGGGCAAGCTTTCGAACGGCGCCCCCGCCGATCTGAAGATCTATGGCCAGGTTGGCCGTGGCATCCTGTACTATGACGACGGCAACGCCTCCGACTTCCAGCATGTCGACGCGGACGTTGCCTCCACCCGTTTTGGCTTCGACGCCCGCGCCAAGCTGACCGAAAGCTTGGAAATCCGCGGCAAGATCGAAGTTGAAATCGAATCGAACACGCCGAACGCCGTCAGCCAGAACGACAACCGGGCCTCCAACAGCAACCTGGGCGGTTCGTCCACGGCGACCGGCTTCACCGAGCGGAAACAGGAAATCTCCTTCGTTTCCAAATCCTTCGGTCGCCTGACCCTGGGTCAGCAGTCGGAAATCTCCGACGGCATGTCCGATGGTCTGGACCTCGGCGGCGCCGCCGGCGCCCTGGCCGGCATGGACACCGACCTGACGGCCGGTGGCATCATCTTCCGCAACAACACCCTGAACAACAGCCTGGATGCCGGCGGTCGGAACATCCGCAGTGTGTTCAAGACCTTTGACGGCGGTCGTACCGATGCCATCCAGTACGAAACCCCGAACTTCAACGGTCTGCGGGTTCAGATCGGTACCGAAAACGGCGGTAACACCGGCGTTGGCGTCCTCTACGACGGCAAGTTCGGTTCCTTCAAGGTCCGTGGCCGCGGTTTCTACGAAGCCGTTGGCGGCACGGTCAACAACACCGAAGCCCAGTGGCAGGTCGGTGCCTCCGTCAAGCATGACAGCGGCATCGCGCTGACCGCTCTCTACGGTTCCGACGAAAAGAAAGAAAACAGCGATCTGGCTGCCGCTGACCGCGCCGAAGACGAAACCGTTTTCGTCGGCCGTGTCAGCTACACCGCCAACATGAACACCCTCGGTGCCACCGGCGTTGGTCTGACCATGATCATGACCGACAACCGGCAGGTTGAAGGCGACGAAGGCTTTGCCTTCGGTGGCGGCGTTTTCCAGGACGTCAAAAAGGCGGGCGCCGCTCTGTTCGCCAACGTGATGGTCTGGGACGTTGATCGCTCCGGCACCGCGGTCGAACTCGAAGAGATCGTCACCGTCTTCGTTGGTGGCCGCCTCAAGTTCTAAGGGTCGTTCCTGGGGAACCCCGGTTCCCCCCCTGACGCTCTTAAAGAGCTTTTACTTGGGAAACAGCCGTCCTTCGGGGCGGCTGTTTTCCTTTGTCCCGTCTTCTTTTGCCCGTCATACGGCCGCGGCCGTCCCATCGCCGGGTCGACTGCCATTGGCAGGGATTCGCCCGTCGGGCCGGACCCCGTCGTCGCGGAAGTTGGCGGCACCAGAGGATCCGGCGGGGCGGGTGAGCGCGCCATCGCCCTGGGCCGCGGCGTGTTGGTGGCATCGCCAGGCATGCGTTTGGCGTGGTATAGGAAACCGTCGGCTCGGGCACGGGTCCTCTCCCGTGTTGCGATCTGTCGTCGCGTCCCGCATTCGAGGCCCGCCATGCAGATAGACTTCAAATGCCATCCCGAATTGGCGCCGATCCTGCCGCGTCCGGTCGCCGCCAAACTGATGTTGCCCGAATGGTTCAAACGCATGCCGATGAAGGCCGATGATCCGGTCCTCGAAGAATCCCTGCCGACGGTCAAGCAATGCCCCCCCGTGGTCGACGCCATGACCGCGGGGTTCATGATCCCGCTGCCCTGCGACGTGACCTATCGGGATAAGCGGTTTGAATGGGATTGGCGGGAATTCCCCATCGATGTGCCCTCGGTCCGCGCCCTGCCCATGTCGGCGCCCCTGGCCCATCATCACCCGACCCAGGCCACCGGTTCACCGCTCGAGGGCGACGGCCGCCTGTTGATCAAGTTCATCAATTTTTGGACGATCCGCGTGCCCGACGGATATTCGCTTTTGTTCACCCATCCGTTCAACCGGACCGATCTGCCTTTCCTTACCCTGACCGGGGTCGTCGATTGCGACCGCTATTCCGAGCATTTCGTGCATTTTCCGGCGGCCTGGACCGACGACGCTTTCGAAGGCGTATTGCCCAAGGGAACGCCCGTCGTCCAGGTCGTTCCCGTGGAACGGCGCGCGCTTCACATCAACATGTCGTTCGGTGTGATGGATGGTGGCGACCAGGCCCAGGCCCGGGAGGTCCTGCAGAACTTGCGCAGCCATTCGAAACACTACCGGCGCCAGTATCGGCAGAAGAAGTAGCCGGGCCCAAAGCGGGAATTCCGGCCGGGCGGGGGCGGACGATCAACGCGCGTCCTGAAACGGCATCGCAGGCGCGCGGACGCGGGCCGGTGCGGAAATCAGGCGCCCAACTCTTCTCGCAAGGCCGCCACGTCCAACCAAAGCTGTCCGCGCGGCCCCCATTCCTGGCTTTTCAGGATCAGCTTGAAGGCGGCCTTGTCCGCCGCCACGGCCTTTCGATAACAGTCCATGGCCCGATCCAGGTCGCCCGCCAGCTGGCAGGCCCGGCCCATTTGGAAATGGACGACGTGATCTTCCGGGTCCAGGGCCGCCGCCCTGCGCAAGGCGTCGATGGCGTCCTCGAACTTCCCCAGATCGATTTGCGTCTGTCCCAGATTGGCGTGGCCGACGGCAAGGTCGGGGGCAAGTTCGACCACGCGCCGAAAGCTCTCTGCCGCGAATTCATGGCCGCCGGCGCGGCGGGCCAGGCGGCCGTACTCGAAATGCGCCTCGACGCATTCCGGCTGACGATTGATCAATTCGAAGATCACGTCCGCCGCGTCGCGAAGGTCCCCGGTCGCGACCAGGTGCTCGGCCAGCTTGATGGCACCGTCGACAAAGTCCGGCATCAAGGCGACGACCCGGCGAAAGGCGTCCGCCGCTTCCGCGTGCTTGTCCTGCCCGTCCAGGACCATGGCATAAAGCAGGGCCGCGTCGGCGTTCTCCGGATCAAGTTCCCGGGCGGCGGCAAGATGCGGTTCTGCCTGGTCCGGGTGGCCTTGGGCATTGAGCGCCGAGCCCAACAGCAACCGCGCGTCGAACGTGTCCGGCGCGACGTCCAGGACCTGGCGATAGAGCGTCGCCGCCGCGTCGAAACGGCCGGCGTTATGCTGGGCGACGGCTTGTTCCAGAACGGCGGCGGGATCGATCATCGGGGCATCTTGCGGCGCCGCGCGGGCGGGGTAAAGGGCCTGGATCAACCGGGCGGCAGGGGCGGCCGGTTACTCCACCGTCACGCTTTTCGCCAGGTTGCGCGGCTGGTCGACGTCCGTGCCCTTGAGCACCGCCACGTGGTAGGCCAACAATTGCACGGGGATGGCATACAGGATCGGCGCGACAAAGGGATCAACGGCCTGCAGGGCAACCGTGCTTTCGGCGCCGTCGGCCAGGGCGTCGACACCCGCAGCATCGGAAATCACGATCACGCGCCCGCCCCGGGCCATGACTTCCTGGACGTTGGACGCCGTCTTGTCGAACAACGGGTCCGAGGGCGCGATGACGATCACCGGCACCTGTTCGTCGATCAGCGCAATGGGGCCGTGCTTCATTTCTCCGGCGGCGTAGCCTTCCGCGTGGATATAGGAAATCTCCTTCAGTTTCAGGGCGCCTTCCAGAGCGATGGGATAGCTGGTGCCGCGTCCGAGATAGAGCACGTCCCGGGCTTCGGCCACGTCATGGGCGATTGCCTTCAGCCGTTCGTCGTGATTGAGAATTTCGGCGGCCCGGCCCGGCACCTCGGCCAATGCGCCGGTCAGGCGGGCCTCCGCGTCGCTATCGATTCTGCCGCGTCCCCGGGCCACGGCGATCGCCAGGCAGGCCAGAACCGTCAACTGGGTGGTGAAGGCCTTGGTCGAGGCGACGCCGATTTCCGGCCCGGCATTGGTATGCAGGACCATGTCCGATTCGCGGGCGATGGCGCTTTCCGGTTGGTTGACCACGGCCAGAATGGCCTGCCCCTTTTCCCGGGCATAGCGCAAAGCCGCCAATGTATCGACGGTTTCTCCCGATTGAGAAATGAACAACGCCGCGCCGCGCCCGGCCATCGGCGGCGCGCGGTAGCGGAATTCCGAGGCGATGTCGACTTCCACCGGGATCCCCGCCAGATCCTCGAACCAGTACTTGGCGGTCAGACAGGCATAGTAAGACGTGCCGCAGGCCACCAGGGTCAGACGATCGATGGCCGTCGGGTCGAACGGCAGGTCCGGCACCGTGATCGTGCGGTTGGCCGGGTTGATGAAACTCTGCAGGGTGTCGCCGATCACCTGGGGCTGTTCGTAGATTTCCTTGAGCATGAAATGCCGATACTCACCCTTGCCGATGGCGGCCCCCGACAGTTCCGTGCGTCTGACCTCGCGGTCGACGGCCCTGCCGTCGCCGGCAAAAACCTCTGCGCCGGCTTCGGTGAGCACCGTCCAATCGTCATCCTCCAGGTACATGATCCTTTCGGTCAGGGGCGCCAGCGCCAGGGCGTCCGAACCCAAGTACATTTCGCCGTCGCCGAAACCGACGGCCAGCGGGCTGCCGCGCCGGGCGCCGATCATCAGGTCGTGCGCGCCGGCGAAAATGATCGCCAGGGCGAAAGCGCCTTCCAGTCGGGTCAAGGTGGCGGCCACCGCCTCGCGGGGCGGCCGGCCGCCCAATATCTCTTGGGTGATCAAGTGGACGATCACTTCCGTATCCGTGTCGGACGCCAGGTTGCAGCCCTTGGCGGTCAGTTCGGCGCGCAGCTCCTTGTAATTCTCGATAATCCCGTTGTGCACCACGGCGACCCGTTCGGTGGCGTGCGGATGGGCGTTGATCTCGTTGGGCACGCCGTGGGTCGCCCAGCGGGTATGGCCGATGCCCACGGTCCCGGCCAGCGGCGCCTCGTCCAGGTCGGCCGCCAGGTTGACCAACTTGCCTTCGGCCCGGCGCCGGTCGATGACGCCGTTGACCAGGGTGGCGATGCCGGCCGAATCATATCCCCGGTATTCCAGCCGTTTCAGGCCGTCGAGCAACAAGGGAGCGGCCGGCTGCTTGCCGAGAATGCCGATGATTCCACACATATCGTCTATTTTCCGGCCTTCGAAGCGGCCTTGGCCCGCCGGCGTTTCTCCGCCGCCTGGTGCTCGTTGAAGCGCCGCGCCCAGCCGGCGATTTCCTTCTGCGGCGCGCGGGTCACCGCTAGGGCATCGGCGGCCACGTCCTTGGCCACGGCGCTGCCGGCGCCGATGATCGCGCCGTCGCCGATGGTGACGGGGGCGACCAGGGCCGTGTTCGAGCCGATGAAGGCGCCGTCGCCGATCACGGTGCGCGATTTCAGATGGCCGTCATAGTTGCAGGTGATGGTTCCGGCGCCGATGTTGGCGCCGGCGCCGACCGTGCTGTCGCCGACGTAGGACAGGTGATTGACCTTGACACCGGCGCCTAGGTCCGCCGCCTTGACCTCGACGAAGTTGCCGATCCGCACGTTACGGTCCAGTTGCGCGCCCGGGCGCAGGCGCGCGAACGGGCCGATCACCGATCCCGTCGCGACGTGGGCACCCTCGATATGACAGAACGCCCGGATTTCGACCCCGTCCGCGACCGTGACGCCCGGGCCGAAGACCACGTTCGGTCCCACGGTGACGTCGCTGCCCAGTTCCGTGTCCCAAGAAAAATACACCGTCGTCGGGTCGCTCAGGGTCGCGCCGCCGGCCATGGCCCGGGCCCGCAACCGGGTTTGCGTGATCGCCTCGGCGACCGCCAGTTCGGCCCGGGAATTGACGCCCAGGACTTCATCGGGATCGCCGATCACCACCGCGGCGCCGGCGCCGTCCGCGCGGGCGATGGCGACGATGTCGGTCAGGTAGTACTCGCCCTTGGCATTGTCGTTGTCGATGCGTTCCAACCAGGTGAGCGCCCGCGCGCCGTCGATCACCATCACGCCGGAATTGCACAACCTGACCGCCAACTGTTCCGGGCTCGCGTCCCTGGCCTCGACGATGGCCTCAAGGCGGTCGTCGTCGGCCAGGATCAGGCGGCCATAGGCCCCCGGGTCCGTCGGCTCGAACCCCAGGACGACGACGCCCGGGGCGTCCGCCTGCCGTCGGCGGTCCAGCATCGCATTGACGGTTTCGGCCGTGATCAACGGGGTGTCGCCGAACAGGATGATCAGGTCGTCCGGCGGATCGGCGGCGATTCTGTGCCGCGCCGCCAACAGCGCATGGGCCGTGCCCAGGCGCCGTTTCTGGATTGCTGTCGCATGGGGCCGGACGGCGGCGGCCAGGTCGTCCATTCCATCGCCGATGACGACGACGGTATCGTCGACCCCCGCCGCGGCAACCGCTGCCAATACGTGGTCGACCAACGGCCGTCCGGCCACCGGGTGCAACACCTTGGGCCGGGCCGATTTCATCCGTGTGCCCAGGCCGGCGGCCAGGACAATCGACAAGGTTGAACGGATCGTTTGATCGGCCATCGACAGGGTGGGCTTTCTCGGTGGTCGTCTCGGTTACCGGCGGGCCAATCGATTGCGATGGGACAGGTGGCGGAAACCGCTGGCATTCCGGTGCGCAAGTTGCCACAACATCTTGGGTTGTCCAAGTCACAGTTTGTTACGGAATCTTGCAATGACAGGTGTTAAGGAGCGCTTACCCGGGGCCGTGGTCTTCGACCTTGATGGGACCCTGGTCGACAGTATCTGGGATTTGATCGACGGTCTGAACGTCTTGATGGCGCGGGTCGGCCGAACCTCGCTGGACCGCGATGCGGTGGTCATGATGGTCGGCGACGGTTTGCCCAAACTGGTCGAGCGCGCCTTCCTGGCCACCGGCGATCTGCCGAAAGACAGCGAACTCGCCGATCACGTCGCCTGGTTCGCCGACTACTATGAGGCCAACGCCACCGCCCGGACACAGCCCTATCCCGGCGCCGTCCGGGCGCTTGAAGGGCTCCGCGACGCCGGCGTGCGGCTGGGCGTCTGCACGAACAAGCCGGCGGGGGCCACGGCCGAGGTGCTGGACAAGCTGGATCTCGCCCGGTTCTTCACGGCCGTCGCCGGGGGGGACACCGTGCCGGGCCGTCGCAAACCGGACCCGGCGCACCTGCATCATGTGTTGGCCGGTCTGGACGTTTCGGCGGCGCGGGCCGTCATGGTCGGCGACAATCACAACGACGTCGGCGTCGCCCGGGCGGCCCAAGTGCCGGTGATCGCGGTCAGCTTCGGTTACGCCCACGGACCCGTCGCCGAGCTTGGCGCCGATCGTGTAATCGACCATTTCGATGACTTGATCCCGGCGCTCAAGGACGGTTGAGAAAGGTCGCCGAGGCGATCCGCCGGCGAGGCCGTCAGTCGGCGGCGTCCAAGGGTTCCAGGTCGAAGGCGATGCTCACCCGGAAGCTGTCGCTGGAGGTGACCGGGATCGTCTGATGCCCGACGTAGGACGGGAACAGCACCATCATGCCCTCTTCCGGCCGGACCAGGCGGACCGGCGGGTCGTCGTCGACGCGCATCATATGGGCGGCGCGGCCGAATTCGATGCAGCCCTCGGCCTCACTTGCGGTGCCGTCCTTCATGCTGTCCGGCAGGGCGGGGTAATAGACGCCGCTGAGCCAGCCGGGCGGATGGAAGTGGACCCGTTGGCGGCCTTCCCGGTCGTATATGTTGCCCCAACAGCGGGGG
>JANQIJ010000051.1 GCA_028282185.1 Rhodospirillales bacterium | reverse complement strand
AGCGGAATCGTGTAGCCGGACAAAAGCCACCACAAAACCGACATGCCGAACGCAAGGCTGAAGGCATGTACCAATGCACCGACCCCCTGTCATCCCTCGTCACGACCGCCAGCATGTCCCGTTCGGCAGGCCGCCAATTCCCCCATTGGGAATCAGGTATAACACCCAATACCGTCGACGTGACAACAAAAAGGTCATAATTTCCATTGAGATCAGAGGCATGGACCTTGTTCGCGCAGGCTGCGGATCGGCTGCGCCCGGATCTTGCTGGACGCGGGAAACAGATGAGCCCCATGGATCGACCGATTGGATATGGCCGCCTCGTCATGGCACCACCGGGCCGTGGGAATCGCTCGATGGCGCTTTGGCGCCGTTGGAGCATGCGCGGACTTGTCGCGGCTGTCCTCGCAACTGGCGCCTTGCTGTCGATAGATCCGGGGCGGGCGGCCGACGAACCGATTGTTTTTCGCAACGACACCGTGACCATCGAAAGCGGCAACGCACGGCATCATTTCTCGGTCGAGGTCGCGGAAACTGATGCGCAACGCGCCCGCGGGTTGATGTTCCGCGACCACCTGGCGCCGGATCGCGGCATGTTGTTCGATTTCAAGCGCGACCGATATATCGCCATGTGGATGCGCAACACATTGATCCCGTTGGACATGTTGTTCATTGATCGCAGTGGACGGGTCACCTTTATTCATGAAAGGGCACGGCCCGGATCGCTCAAGAAGGTCGAGGCCCCGGCCCGCAACCGCGCCGTTCTGGAGCTGGCGGGCGGCACGGTGGCGCGATTGGGCATCGGCGTTGGCGACCGCGTGCTGCACGCGATCTTTGTCGGAAATCGCCGTTGATGATGGTGATCTGGCGCCGCCCTTGGACCGGACACCCGGTTTCCGCTATTGTTTTCCCGGGTCATTGGTCATAGCTTCCGAAGCACCGGGGCGTAGCTCAGCCTGGTAGAGTGCGTGCTTTGGGAGCACGATGTCGCTGGTTCGAATCCAGTCGCCCCGACCAGGACGCAAACGGTCAGGATGCAAAAGGTCAAAAGACAGGAACGAAAGCCGAAGGACATGAGCGAAGCGCGTATCTTTCAGCCAGCCAAGAACGCCATGCAGTCGGGCCGGGCAGGGTCCAAGAAATGGGTTCTTGAGTTCGAGCCTGGCGAGCGCCGGGTCGCCGATCCGTTGATGGGGTGGATCGGATCGGGCGATACCAATGACCAAGTCCGATTGACCTTTGAAAGCAAGGAAGACGCCATTGCCTTCGCCGACCGCAATGGGTTGATCTATCGGGTGATCGAGCCGAAAACGCGTAAAGTCAGACCCCGGGGCTATGCCGATAACTTCGCTTTCGACCGGGTCGGCAGTTGGACCCATTGATCCGCCCCGGCCTGTTGGCAACGCGCGTAACGCCCCGTCAATCAATCGGTGTTGGAAAGCGGACGATCCATTGAACCAAGCCTGACACCCGCCCATCGGCCCCGTAGCTCAACTGGATAGAGCAACTGCCTTCTAAGCAGTAGGTTCGAGGTTCGAGTCCTCGCGGGGTCGCCAGTTCTTCACAGTCGGCCGCGACGTTCGGCCGTTGGGCAATTGCTGGCTGGTGATAGGGGCGGATGAACCTGCGCGGGTAAACCGGTAAAGGTCGAAGACGGAAGCGGCGGTGGCCGAAACCTTGGCGACGCAAGCCAAGCGGCGAATAGCCTGCCTGCGGGGGTGTCCGGGTTCCAAGGCGGACATGCAACCTCGGTTCCGGGGTTGGGAAGAGGCGAGGTTCAGCGCTAGGCTGCGGCGTTTTGTCGCTTTAGGGAGCCGTCTTTCATCATGGCTTGATAGCTTTATAGCTTTTCCCCGATTGTTCCCGCGATCACCTCCTGCACGCTGCGCTGTTGGCGTTCGAAATGCGCGTAGTATTCCAAAATCAACGCCGCCTTGTCTTCAGGCGGCATCCATTCCTGCCCCCGGTGCTTAAGTGCTTGCTCCACACCGACGATGACCTGCGCCAACAGGGTCATATCCACCGGTTGAACGTGAGCAACCGCGTTTCTCGCGTCCGTGATGAACCAATTCAAGGGTTTTCCCGTCGCCACGGCAAGAGCGACGACCACATGAAAGGGACATTGGTCACCTTCCATGTACCTGCGGAATTGTGCCAGTGAAGAACCCGCGACGGCGGCGGCCTCCTTCTGGGTCCCAATTTCCTTGGCAGCTTCTTTTATGCGCTCTCCCACCCCCTTATAGAAGGAAGAATGATCATATACGATTGCGCCTAATTCAGCAGGCACAGTAGTCTCTCCCAGGTTTCTGGGGTTTTTTGATTTTTTCCATCGCATCGCCAAGCGCGAAAACGTCGAATACGATATTTTTTATTTGAAAATATCCCATATTTGATATATCATTTAATTCCAACCTTGGACGTTTCGTAACCATTGTTTTACCTCAGAGTCCCATTCCTTGCCAAAGAAACCCCTCAATCCCCTGCAAGGGAATGCTCAGGATTGGTCTTGGCCGACCATCAAGGCGGCTTTAGAGCAGGCAGGCCACTCCCTTGCGTCACTCGCCCGGGAAAATAGGTTCGATAACTCTTTTATGACCAAAGCCAAGCTCAGACCTTGCGCCAGGGTCGAGCGGATTATTGCCGACGCCTTGGGGGTGGAGCCCAGGGCGATCTGGCCGTCGCGTTATTCTGAAGCCGGCGTCCCCGTGATTCCCAGGGAGTGGCGTAAAAAACAGATGTGCGCCGACCGGAAGGACCAGGACGCCGCATAGATATGGTTGACCGGTCGGCCGTTTCCGGATTGTTGGAGAAAGAGAGGCGCTTCTCCCCCTTACGCAAGGGACGGAGGAAGGGCCGCAAATGCCGCATGTTCCTTTTGCCTGAAGAGACTTGTGAAGTCCCAACCCCTAGCCGGTCGCATGAAGACAGTCCGACGCCGGCCGCCATGACGGGGGCCGCCGCGGTCCCCGTGCCGACCGGCAAGGACGAAGACCGCATCGCCGCCGGGACCGCCCCCCCAGGCTTGGGAAGCTTGCGTCGTCCGAAGCCGAGCCTTGAGCGAATGGGGGACCAGGCTGTTCGCGGCTACCCGCAGCCGGGGTGCATTTCGAAAGTAAGCGCTGGAAAAGCGTGTCTTGTATCCTGGGTAGGGGGAGCCATATAGGTTCGGCGACGGAATGGGCTGCGGCGCAATCTTCCGATGAACATTCTCGGAGGCATGTTCGCCTGAGTGGTCGATTGCGGGCCGTTGAGACGGGGCATGGCTGGCAATTCACCGAAACCGATACATACCGTGGTCGATACCCTGTGCTTGGTCATCTGGCATTGTGATGGCTTGAGGTTGTCGGTTCGTGAGTGGATCATGTGGCACAGTGCGCTCAGCGGGTTTGATAACGCCAAAATCCGTTCTTTCGATAGCCTTGTCGATTTCCGGGGCGGCACATGGGCGATCGAAGGCGAGGAGATCAGGGGCGCGTTGGAGTTTTCCGAGTGGTTCTACGAAGGCGGGCGCAAAAACCGCATCGCAAAAAAGCGGAAATTCGCCATCATATGCGGCGGCCCTTTGGAGGGCGCCGGGTGGCAGACCTACGCGGATCAAACGGACGTGCCGTCAAACCCTTTTGAAATCAAAGTATTTCACGACAGGACGGCGGCAATTGACTGGCTTGGACATGCCGATACGAATCTTCTTTCGTATCTGCCGAAGACCGTAAGCTCCTGACCGTTGCCCAAGCGCCGAAGTCCGGCCCGGTTATTGAAGCCGGAGCTTAAAGGCGGTTGCCCGATCGATCGGCGGGCGATGTCAACAAGGATCAGGCGGTTACGCCGACGGGACAGGTCACGCCGGTGCCGCCCAATCCACAATAGCCATGCGGGTTCTTCGCCAGGTATTGCTGATGGGCCTCTTCGGCGTAGAAGAACGGACCGCCCGCTGTTTCGTCGACGAAATCCTTGATTTCCGTCGTGATCTTGCCGTGGCCGGCGGCGGAAAGCGCGGCCTGGAATTCCTTTAGCGAGACCTCGGCCAGGCTGCGTTGCTGCGGCGAATTGACATAAATTCCGGACCGGTACTGGGTGCCGACATCGTTTCCTTGACGCATGCCCTGGGTGGGGTCGTGGTTCTCCCAGAACACCTTGAGCATGTCGCCATAGGTCGCCGACGAGGTATCGAACACCGCCAGGACCAGTTCATTATGTCCGGTTAAACCGGTGCATACCTCTTGATAGGTCGGATTCGGGGTGAAGCCGGCGCCGTATCCGACGGCGGTCGCCCAAACGCCGGGCGTTTGCCAGAATTTCCGTTCGGCACCCCAAAAACAGCCCATGCCGAACACCGCGCAATCCATGCCCTCCGGGAACGGCGGCTTGATCCGATTGCCGGTGATGTGGTGCAGATCGGGGGAGGGGATCGCCTCGGCCCGGCCGGGCAATGCCTTGTCGGCGGACGGCATGGCCGATTTATGGGCATGATTGAGTAACGAAAACATGGCGGTCGGCGCCTTCTGCTATGGGTCCGGTTCGGCCACCGGTCGTCAGGCGCCCTGCCTGGTTCCGATCGGTCGGCCGCGACCAGACGAAGTCTATCGCCCCTTGGATTGCGCGGCAATCGGCCATATGATTGTGACCATGCAAAGGCAATGGAGCATTGCGGTCTTGGTTGCCATGACGGTGATCATCTTCGCCCCGGAACTCGAGGCGGGGATGACCTATGTGCTGACCGCCAACCTTGAGGCCAATGCCATCCGCCTGATCGACGGCATCGCCCTTGCCATGGGCTGTTTCTAACCGGCCCGCCGGGCTGGCCAGCTATGACTGCACCGTCACCCCCCGCGCCCCCGCCGGACGGATTTGTTGACCTGTGGCCGACCAAGTTGCTGGGCCGTCGACTGCCCGAATTCGAGGCGCCGAATGACGCCCTGATCAAGTTGATCCGCGATCTGGAGCGGGCCAACCGCAATCTGACGACGGACTATCTGGCGCCGGATTTCTTCAATTTGGATGAGCCGCCGGTCGCCTGGTTGCGCGGCCAGGTCAATGCCACGGTGATCGATTACCTGCGCGCCATTGGCATCGACTACGACGTTAGCTGGACGATCCAGGGCTGGCCCAATGTCAATCGGTTGGGCGATTATCACGACGCCCATAATCATCCGGGCGCCTATCTTTCCGGCAGCTATTACGCCAAGGTGCCGAACAAGCGGGAACCGATGCGCAATCGCGACGATCTAAGGCCGTCGCACATCACGTTCTATGACCCTCGGCCGGGGATCAACATGACCGCGATCAAGGGTGATCCCTATGTCGATCCCGAGTACACGGTGCTTCCGGAACCCGGACTGTTGATGATCTGGCCGGCGTTCCTCAACCACTTCATCCATCCGAACCTGTCCAAGGACACGCGGGTCTCGGTCAGCTTCAACATCGTTTTGAAGTGGCAGGACCACTATCTGCCGCACCAATAGGCCGGGGGTTATAGGACAGACATTTCGGTGGCCGGAACGGTCGGGATCCCCAGGCTGGCGAAGATGTTGTTGAAGAACTTGTGCAGCGGTTCGGTCGTCGCCTTAACCTCGAAATAGTAGATGTTGAGGCCGTGGTTGACGGTCGTGCCGTCTTCGGACAGCGGCAGTCTAAGGATCAGGGCATTCCCCAGCAGGCCCTGAATATTACGAAACTCCTTGATCTCCAAGTGGGGTGCCCGCTTGTCGACCAAGCGGCCGCATCCGCTCGACTTCGCCATGCCGAGCGCGACCGGCGGCACCAGGCGGGGCGACATGCCGGTGAAATCGGCGCCGTGAATACGGGTCAGTTCCGTGCCCCAGAAACGGTAGATGGAATCAAGCGGTTGCTGGACGATATCGGTGACGCTGATCCAGGGAATGAGGCGCCCCGGGAAGTCCAGCAACGAAACGTCCTGCCATGTCGGGGCGAAGCGATCGCCTCGCAGGTCGTCCCAATAGTTCAGGGCGAAGTGATGGTCGGCCACCGGCGATTTTACGGGATCGATGAAGGTGCGGACAATGTCAATGTCCTCCATGACAGGGCTTTTTTCGGCTCGGGTCATTCGCGGGTCTTCCTGTGAACGGGGCGGGATCGCGCCTCATGGGTGGGCATCGGAAAAGATTGCCGTGCCATTGATCGGATCGGCCTCATGCCGCGCGGATCTTCGACAGGAAGTTGTCAACCTCGTTGCGCAGGTCGTCCGACTTTTGGGCCACGCCCATCGACAGTTCGCGGATTTCCCCGGCAACGGTGCCGGTCCGGTTCGCGGCCTCGGCAACGCCGTTGATGCTCTTGCTGACCTCGTCCGTGCCCGCTGCGGCCTGTTCGACGTTGCGGGCGATTTCATGCGTTGCCGACCCTTGTTCCTC
>JANQIJ010000024.1 GCA_028282185.1 Rhodospirillales bacterium | reverse complement strand
CCGGAGATCTTCAGGGCGCGGTCACGACGCTGTCCGACGTTTCCGCCAATGCGGGCACCACCCTGGCCGATTGGTTGACCCAGGCCCGGGACCGGTTGGACGCTGAAAAGGCGGTCGCCAACCTGCATGTCCATGCGGTTTCCTTGTTGGCGCCGGCGGGTGGCGGGAGCTGATTGCCCATGGTCCGTGCACTATGGGTCCTGGGGCTGTTGGGAGTGGTCATCGCCGTCGCTGTCTGGTTGACCGATAATCCGGGCCGTCTTGACCTGCAGTGGCGGGGTTACCGGATCGAAACCTCGGCGGCCGTGTTGGTCGCTCTTGTGGTGCTGTTCGGGATTGTCGCGGCGCTGGCCTATCGGGCCTGGCTGGGTGTCGTCCGAGCCCCCGGCAGGGTCGCTTCCGCCTGGCGCGAACGCCGCCGCCGCCGCGGCTATCAGGCGTTGACCCGGGGCATGGTCGCCGTCGCCGCGGGCGATCCGGGCGAATCCCAGAAGCAGGCAAAACGGGCCGAAGTGTTGTTGAACGAACCGCCGTTGACCATGCTGTTGTCGGCCCAATCGGCCCAATTGAACGGCGATGACAAGGCGGCGGAAGGTTTCTTCGCGGCGATGACGGAGAGCCCGGAAACCGAGTTTCTGGGATTGCGTGGATTGATGTCCCAGGCGCTAAAGGCCGGTGACCGGGATCGCGCCCTGGCCCTGGCGCGCCGCGCCTATCGTTTGCAGCCGAAAAGTGAATGGGTCGCGACCACCCTGTTCGACCTGCAGGTCGACGCGGGCCTGTGGCTTGACGCCAGCGTGACCAGCGACGAACTCGGCCGTCGGCGGCTGATCGAGGCGCCGCAGGCCGATCGCCGCAAGGCCGTGCTGGCGTTCGAGCAAAGCCGTGCCGCCCGGGCCCGCGGCGACGGCGCGGAAGAACGGCGGTTGTTGCGCCAAGCAAGCGACGCGGCGCCGGACCTGGTGCCCGCTGTGATCCGCTGGGCCCAGTGCCTGAATGCCGACGGCAAAAACCGTCGTGCCGCTGGCTTGATCGAAAAGACCTGGGCCAGGGCGCCGCATCCGGATTTGGTCGTGGCATATCTGGAGATTCGCCAACCGGCGGACGCCTTGGCCGCCGTCAAGGTGGTGGAAAAACTGATCAAGGCCAACGCGGACCATTCGGAAAGCCGCCTGGCCGCCGCCGGTGTGGCGGTCGATGCCGAACTTTGGGGCGAGGCGCGGAAGTACCTTTCGACGCTGACCGAGGCCGCTCAGGCCGAGGGCTTCCAAGGGCAGGCCTACCGGCTGATGGCGAAGATCGAAGAGCGCGAGCGTCAAGATCTGGCCGCCGCCGGCGAGTGGTTGGTCCGGGCTTCCACGGCGGATCCCGACCGCACCTGGGTCTGCGGCCAATGCGGCAATACGACCGACGAATGGACCGTGTCCTGCGGCAACTGTGGCGGTTTCGACGCTTTCGCTTGGGACCGGCCGCCGCATGTCGGACGTTTGGCACTTCAATCGATCGAGGAGTCAACCGCCGAGCCGTCCAACGGGTCGGCCAATCTGCCCGCGCCGGTGCCGAGGACCGGGGTCTGATGCCGGCACCTCTGTATCCCCGGTGGATCGGATCGGCTGGGTGCCCCGGCACCGGTTTGACCTTGACAGCGCGGGCCGCCTGAGAGAGGTTGCCCCGGCGTTGGCCGACGCCACGTGCCGCCTTAGCTCAGCTGGTAGAGCATCGCATTCGTAATGCGGGGGTCGGGTGTTCAAGTCACCCAGGCGGCACCATTTTCATCATTTCCCCGTTCCGCTCGACCCTTGTCTTTCCGCCGTCGTCTCGGTTGGGGTCGATGCTCACATGGGCATGGCTCAAGGCTGGGGTTTTCAAACTTTGTCTCGCCGGCGGCACCATCTCTTTCCCGCGATTTCGCCCGACACGGGCCGTTGATTTGATCAGTGTCTCAGGCCGCTTTTCGCCATCTGGTCCGTCTCTGGCGTGCGTGTCTGGTGCGGACCGCGACCTGATCCTACGTCGTGTCATTGTCCGCGCGATGGGCGACGCGGGGTCGCAAACCGAATGTCCCCAGCGCCGCGGATTTCCAAGCCGCCAAATTGCCTCGCAACTCAGGGCAATCCGTTCTCGACCCGTCGGATTGTCAATCGGCCTGATTCGTCCAATTTGAAGGGCAGCGCAATACCCGTTGGTGAAGGACGCGCAACGCCAGTCATGGCATCCGTGGTCGCCAACGCTTCTCGCGCGCTCACGGACCGCCGCCTGCACCATCTTCCGTTCACCCCCGATCGCATGGATTGACATCGCTGCTTCCGCCGATTTAATCGTGGTTGCATACGTCCGGACGGCTCTCGATTGGCGGGTTGCCATGGGCTGTCGTCGTCCGGCATCAGAACACGAAAACCCGTCACTCGACGCCTGGCGGCCGGGCACAACCTGTCCATTGGGTCGTGGGTGCACATCCCCTATTCGGGAGCTCTGCCAATGACCCATTCCCGCGCCAAGTTCATGATCGCCGCCGCCGGCCTGCTGGCCGTTCTGGGCCTGCTCATGATCGGCGCCTGGGCCTATCGGACGATGCTGCTCGAATCTCTGTTGCGCGACCGGCTTTCCGCCATCGGCCTTTCGGTTGCTCATGTCGAGGTTGCGGCGGCCGGCCCGACGGGGATCGAGGTCCGCAATCTCGCCGTGGCGGACAGCCTTGCGCTCGCGCGGATGGAGGCCCGCATCAATTGGTCCGGTGTTTCTTTGCCGCGATTGACCGGACTCAGCCTTACCGGCCTCAAGCTGGGATTGTCGCTGACGCCGTCGGGCGTCGACTGGCGGGGCCTGGCCCCGGTCATGCGGCGGGATGGCGGGGATGCCGCGAAGCCGCGTCGCATGGAACTTGCCGATTTGCCGGCCATCGAGATACGCGATGCGTCCCTGGTGGTGACGGACGCCCGGGGCGCGACTGTTGCCCGGGCGACGGTGCCGGTGTTCTCCTTTGTGCCCGACGCCGAGGGCCAGGGCGGCGGGGATGCGCTGGCTCAGGCCGATGTCACGGGCAGTGTGGTTCTGCACAACCTGGCGGTGGGCGGCCTGGGGGTCGAAAACGGCGGGGCGACGATCGCCGGTCGGGCGCGTTTCGGCACCGATGGATTTCAGTACCGGTCGCACCGATGTGACAAGGTTTCGGCGTCGCGGCTGCGGACCGGGAACATTGTTTTGACGGGATCCGTTTCGGCTTGCGTTCGCGCCGCCGGGAACGAAGCCGCGATTGCCATCAGCCCGGCGGGCTTGGTCGCGGCCGACGTCGTCGCCCAAGCCGATCCCTCGACCCTCGACTTGGGCATCGGAACGTTGCCGTTGATCCGCATGGAAACGCGGAACGGATCGTTGGCGGTTCGTATGACCCGACAACTCGACGATCGGCCCATCGGCGAGATTGCCTTGCGGGGGTTGGACGTCATCTTGCCGGCGCGTCAGTTTGCATTCGAAGGAATCGACTTCTCGGTCGGGCAGGGAGATGGCGACGTGCGTGATGACGTCCCATCGTTCACCTTCGGCGTGGCGTCATTGCGTCACCTTGCGCCGGTACCGGCGCTGTCACCCCTGACGTTGCGCGCCGAGGCCCGGATCTCGCCCTCGTCCCAGGTGGTGGACGTGGCATTGCGGCAACCGGTATCGCGCCTGACCGGGCGCGTGAAGCTGGATCGCGACCCCGCCAGCGGCGAAGGGGAGGTGACCTTTGACATTCCCTTGCTACCCTTCGGCGACGGCGGCCCAACCGCCGTCCAGGTCTCGCCGCTCCTTGCCAAGTACGTGAGCCGTGTAAAGGGCGGTTTCGAGGCAACGGGGAAAATCTCGTTCAACGATGCCTGGGCGACGCCCGTGAAGATCGCCGGCGACAGTCATGGCCTGAGCATTGGCCTGAACCGGTCATTTTTGACCGAGTCTTTGGGGCCGCTGTCCGTCGATTTTGGGCGATCGCGGGTCACGGCCTCGCTGCCGCCCCAGGCCCCGGAGAAAACCCGCATCAGCCTGTCCGTCGATGGAGGCGGTCTGCGCTTCGGGTCGGCGCATGTTGACGGGCTCGAAGGCGATCTCCTTATTGATTCGCTGCAGCCCCTGGTTTGCCAGACAGGGCAAACCGCCACCGGTAGGATGGGCGGTCCCGTATCCGTTGCCGACCAGTTTGTCGACTGCTTGATGGGGGCGTTCGACCGAGCCCAATCAATACCCAAACCGCAACAATTCGACGCGGCCATGGCCGCATTGCGCCGTTATCTTGTGGGAAAAGTACCATAAATTTCAGGAGGTTTCGGTGGGCGAAGTGGCGTAATGACAAGGCCACCTATGGCTATATAAGAAGTTCCAATTATTCAAGCCGATGTCCCCTGTGTTAGCGTTTTTGTGTCGTGGGGAGACATCGACAAAAAGACTGACAAAAAAATTTAGCTCCACGAAGAGGTCCTGTGTCCGGGCGTCTTCACTTGGAAGAGCAAAAAAAACACGAAGAGAGTACACCCGTGTTAGGGGCCTGATAGAAACGTCAGGTCGTTCGAATAACAAGAGCAAGAAATCTGCGTACGGTCTGACCGAGGCAACACATCGGGAGGAGGCCATACGTATGAGCCAAAAAACACCCTCAAAGTCCGAGTACTTCCGGCAGATCCGCGACGCCCTCTCAGGTCCGACGCGGGAAGAAGCGCACGCGCTTTCCAAACAGAAGCCCTACAAGAACGAGGCGCGCTTGAAGTCCGACGTGGCCGAGATCGGCCAGTCGTCGCGACGGAATTTTCTGACCGCGGCCGCGGCCGCGGCGGGTGGCGTCCTTGCCGCCGGAACCGTCGGCGTAAAGAAGGCCAAGGCCGAAAAGCTGGAGATTCCTGAATGGTCCAAATCCATGGGCCGGCCCATCGAGCCCCGGGTCTACGGCATGCCCTCCAGGTATGAGAAGCATGTGACTCGCAACCGGACCGACGTTCTGGTCAACAAGCAGAACTTCTCGGACTGGAGCATGACGCCCTTGCAGCACCAGGAAGGGATCATCACGCCCAACGGCTTGATCTATGAACGGCACCACGCAGGGATCGCCGACATCGACCCCGATAAGCACCGCTTGGTTGTTCATGGCATGGTCAAACGGCCCATGGTCTACACCATGGACGGCATTACCCGGTACCCGTCCATTTCCAAGTTCTATTTCATGGAGTGTTCGGGCAACGGTCTTACCGATTGGCTGAAGGCCAAGTCGACCACGGTTCAGCAAACCCATGGTCTTCTGTCTTGTTCGCAATGGACGGGGATTCCCGTGTCATGGCTGCTTGACGAGGCCGGTGTCGATTCCAAGGCCAAATGGGTCCTGTTCGAAGGTGCGGATGGCTCTGCCCATGCGCGCTCGATCCCCATTGACATGGCCATGGGCGACGCGATGCTGGTTTACGGCGCCGGCGGCGAAATGCTGCGGCCGGAAAACGGCTATCCGCTGCGTTTGTTCATTCCTGGTTGGGAAGGCAATGTCTGCGTCAAGTGGCTGCGCCGCATCAAGGTCTCCGACAAGCCCTGGCATCTGCGCAGTGAAACCGCCCGATATACCGACCCCATGCCCGACGGCAAGTGGCGTCAGTTCTCGATGACCATGGAATGCAAATCGGTCATCACCAAGCCCTCCGGCGGCATGCAGTTGAACGGTCCCGGCCTCTACGAGATCCAGGGCTTTGCCTGGTCCGGCAACGGCACGATCACTGCCGTCGATGTCACCACCGACGGCGGCAAGACCTGGCGGACCGCCGATCTTGAGGAACCTGTGTTGGATCGTTGTTTGACCCGGTTCCGCTATCGCTGGAACTGGGACGGTGGCCCGGCGAGAATCGCCAGCCGCGCCGTTGACAACACGGGTTATGTCCAGCCGACGATCGAGGATTTGACGAAACCACGCCTGATTGCCGGATTTGTCCAACACCACAATGGGATTTTCCCGTGGAACGTCAGCCAGAAAGGGGAGGTCGTCAATGGGCTCGGTTAAGTTTCTGACAGGTCTTGTCGCCGCCGCCGGATTGGCCTTGGCGACATTTTCGGGTGCGATGGCGGGCGATACCTCCCGCCCTGACGTCAGCTTTGGCAAGACCATCAGCCAAAGCGATCTTGCCGCTTGGGATATCGATATCTCGACATCCGATGGCGCTGGCCTGCCCCCGGGCAAAGGCAGTGTCGCCGAGGGCAAGAAGCTGTTCGCGGAACTCTGTGAGGCTTGTCATGGCGAAGGTGCCAAGGGCGGCCCGCAGTTCGGCAAAATGTTCGGCGGCTTCGAATCCATGAAGACCAGCAAGCGTAAGCTGAACCCGGGCAGCATGTATCCCTATGCGCCGATCTTGTTCGATTACACGCGACGCGCCATGCCCATGGATGCGCCGCAAACCCTGACCAACGATCAGGTCTATGCCCTGACGGCGTATATCTACAACCTGAACGGTCTGGTCGCGGACAACGCTGTGGTCGACGCCAAGGCGTTGAAGGCGATTAAGATGCCGAACCGTGACGCATTCATTGTCGACGACCGCCCGGATGCATCCGCAGTGCGTTGCATGAGGGATTGCAAGCCGCTTTGATATCCTGCGCCACATTGGCGACAGGCTAAACTGAGCCAGACTGAATGCCTACGGCCGACACTTCCGTGTCGGCCGTTATTTTTGTGCCGGGCGCCTGGGACGGCCTTCCGCGAATGCGCTGCCAGAAGGTTGAAACTTGTGCCACGACAGGCGCACGCCGACGCAGGGTTACGTGACAGGCTCTAACTCGTCTCGCCGCCACGGTGCTGGAGAAAAAACCCGGCCCGAAATCGGGCCGGCGAGTTTAACAGGGAGGTCGTCGGGGGGCCGGGGAAGGGGCTGAGTGTGCCCCGACGATGAAAATATTCTACCGCCGCCACTGAGCGCGGAAAGTGATCCCAGTCACATTGGGATGCTTTTTTTTAGAGCCGGGGGTGCCGAACGGGCGTCGGGAACCGCGTCTCTGGTCCCGCGTCAGCGTTCGGCCAGCTGGCGATAGAAGCTGCGGTCCAGCAGCACGGCTTCGGACAGTGTCCGGCGCCGGTTGCGGGCGTCCTCGCGGACCAGGACGTAATGCGGGACCGGGGTGGTTTCGCTGCCGTTGGCGGCAACGATCCAAACCATTCTGGGTTCGTCCACTTTGACGAAACGGGCGCCAAGATCGATACGACGCTTCTTCATTCTTGTTCTTCGTCTTCTGTTATGGCGGTTTCTCTGGAAACGGTGGTGCGCGTCAGGACGCATTACCTAGCCCGCGGCCTGCGGCTGATCAACAACAAAAACCGCCTCGTCCGACAAAAATTTCAGGCTGCCCCTGCCGCCATTCGGTCAGGCCTGAAGGTCGACCAAACGGCCCCGGGCGGCGGCTTCGAACAGGCTGCCAGTACCGAAATCGACCACGTTTGGTGTATCGCCAAAACGGAAATCCAAACTGTTCCCCAAGCTTGAAAGGGTTTTCAGACGGCTGGTCGCTGTGGCGATGGCGATGCGCACCCGGTCGCGGGCTTCTAGGGCTTCGTTGACGCTGAGCGCGCTTAGGTCCCTCAGGTCGAGCCCCACACCGTCAAGTGGTTGCGGTTGCACCGTCACGCGTCCACCGAACTCGGTTGTTTGAATGGTGACGCGGCCTTGCTGGCTTGAAATCAGGTTCACGCCCGCCCGTTCGGCGCCGGCGACAAGGCGGTCGATCTCCGATATGGCGCGGCTGGCTGCGACCGTGATGTTGAGCCGCGAGACCCGCGTCTCGTCGATCCTCAGCTCGGTCACGCTTGAGACCAGGCTTTGATTGACCGCTGTGCCCAACCGACCTTCCAGCATCCTGAGATCGCTAATGATGCGCTGCCCCGTGGCCAGGGCCGCGGTCAGGGCGCGATCGGCGTTGCTGGCACTGATCGAGATATTGCTGCGCGGTTCGAGCGACAGGCCCAAGGCGGCGGGCCCGCCGCGGCTTGGCGTGGTCGCGCGGGCCGCTTCGAAAGTCTGCGTGCGGGCAGCGCGCGTCACCGCGCGTTGGCTGTTCCCGTTCAACTGCGTGGCAATGCCGGCGCTAAGATCAATGGCCATGATAACCCGTGGCGCGGTGATCCCCGATCCTGGAAGCCCTGTTCTGGGAGAATCCGAAGGACGGAAATCCGCTGAAGCGGCGGCTGGATCAGCCGCCCCATTGGCGGTCTTCTACCGCGCGGGAGCCAACAGCTTATCAATAGGGCCCCTTAGGGGCCAGTAAAACAAAAGGACCTCAAGAAATCGATTTATTGCTTTGAAATTATGCATTTATTCCAGAAGGGAGAAGCGGCGGGAGATGATATGGAAATCTACGATCGCAGTTAGATTGGGCGATTTCGGGACATGTTCGGAATGAAATCGCCGGGGCACACCGCAGTTGGTCGCCCGCTGGATCGGTCCGACGTCGTGGTTCTGGGCCCGCAGGCGCAAAACCGAGTCGCGGCAGGACGAACACCTGTAGCTTTTTCTTCAACTGGTTAACCACATTTTCTCATGTAAGCTCACTATTCATGCTTTTAGAGTAATTGAAAATGCGTGGTCTTTCGACGATCATAAACTGATGACTCGCCTTGCAACAACGATAGCAGTTGTTTTTGCCTGATGGCGGTGTAAATTCGTTACATCGTAGGTACGGAGCGGTCACGCGGTGTCGGATCGGTGCAACCTGACCGTGCCAACACTTGGCGGCGGGTTTGAATGGTTCGGAGCAGGTTGGGTTGACGCAAGACCACAAGAAGCACTCCTATACCATTCCATGCGCGTCTCAGTTCCGCGACGCCGTTGCCGACCTGGCGGAACGGCGTCGTGTCAATGTCGGTGATCTAGCGCGCTCCGTCTTGTTGACGATGCCCCCTGAAACGCTGGCGGCCTGCCCCGATCCGGGGGAGCCCGCGCGTGACGACCGGGAAACGGTGGTCCTAAAGTCCGGTCGATCCAAAGGCCGGCCGTGGCGCCGCAAGCCCCGCCTTCAGGTGCGCATGTCGGCCGGATACACGCCTGAACTGATGCGCAAGGCATTGGCCGTCGCCTTGGCTCTGGACGGCGGCTCGGCGCAGGTTCGGCTATCCATTGACGGGGTCGAAACAGCCGGTGCGGGTTCTGGCGAAGCGGGTCCTGCGGCGGGTCCCGGCGAAAGCGGCGCGGACCCGGAAGAATTGGCCCGATTGCGGGCCATCGTTTCGGTTCTTTCCTTCGACCCTTTGCCGGATGGCGTGCGCTCCCGCGCGGACGCGTTATATGTTCTGGGCTTTCCGCCAGGACGTTTGCCGGATGGCCAGACCTTGCGGGCCCGCTTCCGCATGCTGGCGACCATTCATCATCCGGATAGCGTCTACGGCGACCACCGCCGTATGAGCCAGTTGAACAGCGCGATGGAAGTTTTGAAACGCGGCGGTGCCTGAGCACGCCCGCGCTGGATCGAGGTGTTCGTGCCGTCGTTAACCGCCAAGGTCATCGCCGTCCCAGGAATTTATCGCCCCGCCATGGGTAAAATTCTGCTTCCGTAACGGTTTCCCGGGCCCGGGGTCGGTTGGGTGTTTTCGCTTGTCGAGAGTAAGGGCCTGTGGCCTGATGCGGTCGATAGCGTCGGCGGGACGACCGGGAAGATCGACCCGCCGGGAACTGCGATCCAGCGGCCATGAAGGCAGCGAGGGGCAAACAATGCGGCTCAAGGAAAAAACGGTCTTGGTCACCGGCGCCGGTTCCGGTTTTGGTGAAGGGATCGCCCGGCGGTTCGCCGCGGAAGGTGCGCGGGTTGTGGCCGCCGATATCGACCCGGCCCGGGCCGATGGCGTGGCGCGCGACATCCAGGCCCGCTCCGTGGTCGTCGATGTGGCGGATCATGACCAGGTCCGGGACATGATCCGGGCAACTCTCGATTGGCACGGGGGCTTGGATATCCTGGTCAATAACGCCGGCGTCGCCCAGCGT
>JANQIJ010000021.1 GCA_028282185.1 Rhodospirillales bacterium | reverse complement strand
CCGCAGTCCCTCGGCGACGTCTTGGCCGACATTGTCCGCGTCGGCCGCGCCTTGGGCCGCGAAGCGACCGCGCGCCGGGTTGCCGATGGTCGGTCCATTCGATACAGGCAACGCGCGGGCGCGCGGCCCTTGCCGGCGTTGCCATCAAAGCGGCTGCCCGGTGGGACAGACCATCGGCAACCCGGCGCGCGGTCGCTTCGCGGCCCAAGGCGCGGCCGACGCGGACAATGTCGGCCAAGACGTCGCCGAGGGACTGCGGTTTCAGGGAAACGATCTCGGTCGCGCGCTGGGTCCAGCGCCGCACCGCGTCCTCGACATCGGCCAGGCTGACGGCGCAAACATCGCATTGATCCTGGGTGACGATGATGTCCGGCGCCAATTCGGCCAGGCGGTCGTCCAGAACTGCGTAAACAGAGGTCGCTTCGCGGGCGGCTTGTTTGACCTTCTGGTCGATATCGCGGCTCGACCCCGACAGGTCCAGACAGGGTGCCGTGCAGACCGGCAAGTCGACGACATCAACGGGAAAGTCGCATTCGTGGGACCGCCCGACCAGGAGGTCGCGGGCTCCCAAGGCGCAGACGATTTCCGTCGCGCTCGGCAATAGGGAGACGATGCGTTTTGCCGGCTGGTTTTCCGTTTCATCCATTCCCGTTAATGTGTGGCTCCGCTTGGCAATGAGCAACCGGAAAAGGCGGGACCCATGGAACGGGTTTCATTGGCGATTGCGGCTTGCGGTATGGCCGTGTCCATCGGGTTGGAGCCAGACATCGCGTTACCGGATTACCGGCTGTCGGCAAAGACGGTTTCGGCCGCTGCCCGGGCGCAGACCTGGAACCGCGCCTATGTTTACCTGCCCGCTCGGCTGAACCCTTTCGGCACCGGAATTTTGGGCGGACGCCGGGGCCTTCGGTCGATCGAAACGGCCCTGGCGCGGCTCGCCGGCGGGATTCCACGCGCCGGCGGACGAGCCTGCCCTGGTGGTCTTCTCCCGGAACGACCCCTGGTTTCGGGGCCGGCCGGTAAAATGCCCGGAACATTTGGGCAAGTCGGCCCTGGAGGTGTTGAAACTTGACGGTCGGGCACATCTGGTGGCCCGCATACCTATGGCACGAATTCGGATCAAAACCTTCCTGGAAGACTTAATCTATTGAAAAATCTATTTGATTTCGAAGATACCGTCGACCTCGACCGCAACGCCGGCGGGTAGGGTCGGCGCACCGACGGCGAAACGGGCATGCTTCCCGGCCTCGCTGAAAACGTCGACCATCAGGTCGGAAGCCCCGTTGACCACCTTGGGGTGATCGGTGAAGTCCGGTGTGCAGTTGACGAAACCACCCAGCTTGGCGACGCGGACGACGCGATCCAGGTCACCGCCGCAAGCCTCCCGGACCTGGGCGATCAGATTCAAGCCGCAAACGCGCGCCGCCTTATATCCCGCGTCCAGGTCGATGTCGGCGCCGAGTTTGCCCTTGCAGGTGATTTCGCCGTTCCAAACGCAGATTTGTCCGGCGACGAAGACTGTGTTGCCGACGATGGTGTAGGACACGTAGTTGGCGGCCGGCGTGCTCGGCGTCGGTAGTTCGATGTTGTTTTCCCGCAGACGGGCGTCGATGGTTCCTGACATGAATTCCTCCCATAATAATGGCCCGCGTTCAGCGGGCCCGAACCTGGCCGTTACTTCTGTTGGCGATGTCTAGAGCAAGACCGTTTCGCCTTCCTTGGGCGCGGCGCAGACCGTTGTGCTGCCCCTTTCCCTCAATAGGCGCTGAGCGGTTTCCAGCTTGGCATCGATGTCGTCGTCCGTTTGATCGGGGTCGTGATGATAGAGGAACAGGGTCTTGACCTCGGCCGCGTCGGCCAGGGCGACGACTTTCGAGATGCAGGAATGGCCCCAGGTCACCTTGCTGGCATACTCTTCGTCCATATAGGTTGAATCGGTGATCAATGCGTCGGCGCCGCGGGCGAAGTCGGCCAACTGTTTTTCGTAATGAGGGTTGTGGAACTCGCTGCCATCAAAAAACATTTCGTTATCGGTGACATAGCAGATCGACCGCCCGTTGTATTCGACTCGGTAGCCTAGGCATTTGCCGGGGTGGCTCAACAATTTGGTCTTGATGGTGACGCCGTCGACTTCGAATTCCTCTTCCTCCACATCCCGGAAATAGACGCGCGCGGCGAATTCCTTGAGCGTGATCGGGAAATAAACCCCGTCCATCTGTGCGGAAATGATCTCACGGATGGAGATATCGCCTTGGTTGGCGCCGAAAATCTGAAATTCGTTCCCTTGTACGTATAGCGGCGTGAAAAAGGGGATGGCGTTGATATGGTCCCAATGGGGGTGGGAAATGAAAATCCGTCCTTTGATGCTGCGTCGCCCTTGGGACATGAGATGGTCGCCAAGGCGCTTGATCCCGGTGCCGCCGTCGAAAATGAACATCTGGTCACGGGGGAACGTCATCGAAACGCAATTGGTGCTGCCGCCGTATTTCAGGGTGTGCTCGCCGGACACGGGCAGGGTGCCGCGCACGCCCCAGAACGAAAGTTCGACCTGGTCGGCCAGGATGCGATTGACTTTCGAATAGAAGGTTTCGGTGTCCACCGGTTTACGGATGAAACCATGGGCGCCGAACTCATAGGCGCGGTTCATGTCGAACTCATAGGTCTTCGCCGTCAGCACGATGAACGTGGTATGGGCCAGGCTTTCCTGCCCGCGGACGAACTTACAGAACTGAAAGCCGTCCACATCCGGCATCATCAGGTCCGAAATGATGCAATCGGGATTGAGCTTGACCACGTCTTCCATCGCCTTCGGGGATCGGTCGAAGGCGGTTACCCGATGCCCCTCCGCTTCCAGGATTGCCGTGATCGCGCGCAGGATGACCTTGTCGTCATCCACTGCCACGAAGTGCAACGGCCCGTCTTTCGATGCCATACTCTATGCCCGACCTTCATCTGTCCCGCCCCTGATCGACACGATATGCGACCGATAGGATCGGGAAACCATTAACATATTGCTTCTAAACCGGTCATCAGCAAGGCTTTTTCCGGCCTTGTGCATTCTTGTCGGTGCATACGGCGGTGGTGATCCGCAGCCCGAAACGATACATACGCCCATACGCAATCGATAATGCAAAAAGGACGCCACAAACAAGCGGGATCGCGACTGACCCAGCCCGGAAGTAAGGGGCAGCATTGCGTCCGGGCGGAAGGGCGCCTTAAAAATGAGGCGCACGACGGGCCGTAACCCGCCGCACGCCCCAAGTTTCCCAGGGAGGATCCGAATATTGCCGGCCCGCTTTTGAGCTGGCGTCGCGAATTCTACTCCACGCGGTCATGAACACCCGCTGGTCGCGCCGCAAGTGACGCATTTCAAGCAGGTGCCGTTGCGGACCAGGGTGAAGTTGCCGCATTCGCCGCAGGAATCTCCTTCATAGCCTTTCATTCGGGCTTCGCGGATCTGATCCAATTTCTGATCTGTCTTTTCGATGACCGAGGGTTCCAGGTCCATCACCGCGTCGCCCGCGGCATCCGCGTGATGGGCGACACTTCCGCCGTTGCCGCCGGGTGCCTGGGCGCCCGTATCGGTGGCGCCGCCGTCGCGCCCGCCCTGGACGACGACCAGCTGTTGTGAGCGGACAAAGCCCTTGCTGAGCTGCTGGACGACAGCTTCCATGACGTCGGGCGATTGCTCTTCCGGCAGATTACCCTCCGCCGACCCTTCGCCGACGGTGTCCGGTAACAGGTCGGCTGGCTTCACATGGGCGAGGTCCGTCCGTTCGAGGTAGGAGACCGCCAGTTCGCGAAAGATGTAGTCGAGGATCGAGGTCGCCATCTTGATGGTGTCGTTGCCGGTAACCATCCCCGACGGCTCGAACCGGGTGAAGGTAAAGGCCTCGACGTATTCTTCCAGCGGCACGCCGTATTGCAGGCCGATGGAAATGGCGATGGCGAAGTTGTTCATCAACGAGCGGAAGGCGGCCCCCTCCTTGTGCATGTCGATGAAAATTTCCGCCAGGCGGCCGTCCTCGTATTCCCCGGTGTGGAGATAGACCTTGTGGTCGCCGATCGAGGCCTTTTGGATGTAGCCCTTGCGCCGGCTGGGCGGGCGCCGCCGTTCGGCCGCGCGCTCGACGATCCGCTCGACAATGCGTTCGGCGACGATCTCGGCGCGGGCCGCCATGGGGGCCTCGGCCACCGCGTCCTCCAGGCGCTCGCCGTCCTCAGCCTCTGTTTCATCCAACAACGCGGCCTGTAGCGGCTGTGACAATTTCGAGCCGTCGCGATAGAGCGCGTTGGCCTTGAGGCCCAGGCGCCAGGACAGCATGTAGGCTTCGTTGCATTCGGCGACCGTGGCGCTGTTCGGCATGTTGATGGTCTTCGAAATCGCCCCGGAAATGAACGGCTGTGCCGCCGCCATCATGCGGATGTGGCTGTCGACGGACAAGAACCGCTTGCCGATCTTGCCGCAGGGGTTGGCGCAGTCGAACACCGGCAGGTGCGCGTCCTTCAAGTGCGGGGCGCCCTCCAGCGTCATGGCGCCACAAACGTAGGTGTTCGCCGCCTCGATCTCGGCCTTGGAGAAGCCCAGATGGGCCAACATGTCGAACGTCATGTCGTCGAGCAACTCAGCGGAAATGCCCAAGGTCTTTTGGCAGAATTCCTCACCCAGCGTCCATTTATTGAAGACGAACTTGATGTCGAAGGCTTCACCTAAGTTTTCTTCAATTTTAGCGATAGCTTCGTCGTTGAGCCCTTTGTTTTTAAGGGATTCATGATTGATCTCCGGGCAGCCGTCGAAGGTTCCCATGCCGACGGCGTAATCGATGATCTGGGTGATCTGCTTCGGCTCGTAGCCAAGTCCAGAAAGTGCTTGCGGGACCATTCGGTTGATGATCTTGAAGTAGCCGCCGCCGGCCAGTTTCTTGAACTTGACCAGGGCGAAGTCCGGCTCGATCCCCGTCGTGTCGCAGTCCATGACCAAGCCGATCGTGCCTGTCGGCGCGATCACCGTGGTCTGTGCGTTGCGGTAGCCATGGGCCTCGCCGGCGTCGAGCGCCCGGTCCCAGGCGCTGGCCGCCGCGGCCGCCAGGTCGGCATCCGGGCAGACGTCGGCGTCGAGCGGCACCGGCGTTACTTCCAAGCCCTCGTAACCTTCGGCCTCGCCATGGGCGGCGCGCCGGTGATTGCGCATGACCCGCAGCATGGGGTCCCGGTTTTCGTCGTAACGCGGGAACGTGCCGAGCTCCGAGGCCATTTCGGCCGAGGTCTCATAGCAGACGCCGGTCATCAACGCGGTGATCGACCCGCAAATGGCGCGGCCTTCGTCGGAATCGTAGGACAGTCCGGCATTCATCAGGTAACCGCCGATGTTGGCGAAGCCAAGACCGAGCGTGCGGAACTCATAAGACAGCTTGGCGATCTCCTTCGATGGGAACTGGGCCATCAGAACGGAGATTTCCAGGGTCACGGTCCACAACCGCACGGCATGTTCAAAGCCCATGACGTCGAACTTGCGGTCGCCGGCGTCGAAGGTGATCAGGTTCAGAGACGCCAGATTGCAGGCCGTGTCGTCCAGGAACATGTATTCGGAGCAGGGATTGGAGGCATTGATCCGCCCGGAATTGGGGCAGGTGTGCCATTCGTTGATCGTGGTGTCGTATTGCAGGCCCGGATCTGCGCAGGCCCAGGCGGAATAGCCGATCTTCTCCCACAGGTCGCGGGCCCGGACCCGTTTATGGACCTCGCCAGAGGTGCGGCGGACCAATTCCCAGTCGCCGTTGTCCAACACGGCCTTGATGAAGGCGTTGTCGACGCGGACGGAATTGTTCGAATTTTGACCGGACACGGTGACATAGGCTTCCGAATCCCAATCCGTGTCATAGGTCGGGAATTCGATTTCCGTGTAGCCCTGACGGGCGAAGTGAATGACTCGCTGGACATAGTTCTCCGGGATCATCGCCCGGCGGCAGGCCTTGATCGCCGCCTTCAGCGCCGGATTGTTCTTCGGCTCGAAGCGATCGTCGCCGGTGCCCTCGGTGCAGGCGGCCATGACCTCGCCCAGGTGTTTTTGCGCCAAGCGCGAGCCGGCGACCAGGGCGGCGACCTTCTGCTCTTCGATCACCTTCCATTCGATGTAGTTCTCGATGTCCGGGTGGTCGGCGTCGACGACCACCATCTTGGCGGCGCGACGCGTCGTTCCACCGGACTTGATCGCGCCGGCGGCGCGGTCGCCGATCTTGAGGAAGCTCATCAGTCCCGACGACTTGCCGCCGCCGGATAGCGGCTCGTTTTCGCCGCGAAGGGCCGAGAAATTGCTGCCCGTGCCCGAGCCGTATTTGAACAGGCGTGCCTCGCGGACCCAAAGATCCATGATCCCGCCTTCGTTGACCAGGTCGTCGGTCACGCCCTGAATGAAGCAGGCATGGGGTTGCGGGTGCTTGTAGGCCGAATCCGAGGCGACCAATTGACCGGTTTCGAAATCGACGTAATGGTGACCTTGCGCCGGACCGTCGATGCCATAGGCCCAATGCAGGCCGGTGTTGAACCATTGCGGGGAATTGGGCGCCGCCATTTGCTTGGCCAGCATGTAGCGCATCTCGTCGAAATAGGCCCGGGCATCAGCTTCGGAATCGAAGTAGCCGCCCTTCCATCCCCAATAGGTCCAGGTGCCGGCCAGGCGGTCAAACACTTGCTTGGCGCTTGTTTCGCCGCCCAAACGTTTGCTTTTGGTCACTTTTTTCAGCGCCGCTTCGTCGGGCGCGCTACGCCACAGCCAGGACGGAACCGCGTTTTCTTCGACCTTCTTGAGCTTGCTGGCGACGCCCGCCTTGCGGAAGTACTTTTGCGCCAAGACGTCACAGGCGACCTGCGACCAATCCTCGGGCACTTCGATGTCCTTCTGGCTGAACACCACCGAGCCATCGGGATTCCTGATTTCACTGCTCGCCTTGGTGAACGCAATGTCGGCGTATGGTGACTGGTCTGCTTTGGTGAAGTGCCGCTTGATCTGCATGCTAACCCCGTTTTCTCTCCCTAATCGGCCCTGGTGTCACCGGGGCCCGATCAGCCCGTTGCGCTTCGTTGCCCTTGGCGCGGAAGGCTGATGCTTCCTTACTACATAGTGTGTTTGCCCAGGCGTGATGGCCGCTAAATGTAGCGATGGGGTTTTGGGGCGGCAACCGGATTATTTCAAGATTTAGGGGTTATATTGCAAAAAAATTACTTGATTTTGTGGAAGGTCAGGAAATTCAATCGCTTATGACTTTCGTCATAGGTCATCGAGCCCGCGAGCGGCCACGAAGGATGGTTGGAATGGTCCATTGGACCGGGCGGTCGGGCACGGCTGCGGGCTGGACGCGGGCGATGCATGGTGCCATATTCCGAACAACAACCAGCGGATGGCACGGCCATGAACCTTGGAACGATTTTGCACACTTGGCTGAGCGGCAAGCTTGTCGGCACCGACGAGTTCGGTAATCGCTATTACAAGCAGCGCGGCGCCGCGCTCTATGGGCGGGAACGCCGCTGGGTCCTGTATAAGGGAGACAGCGAAGCGTCGAAAGTGCCGGCGGAATGGCATGCCTGGCTGCATCACACGTCGGAAGAACCGCTGACCGAAAGCGCCACCCAGGCGCGGCCCTGGCAGCAGGCCCATGAGCCCAATCCGACAGGGACACCGGCCGCCTATCGGCCGAGCGGTCATGACTTCAAGGGTGGCGCGCGCAAGGCGGCGACGGGCGACTACGAGGCCTGGAAGCCGGAATAAGCGGCCGTACCGCGAGGCGGTCCGGTCTCCTCGTTCGGCCGTTTGGGAACGGAATCCTTAATGACAACGGAAACCCGGGAACAATTGATCGGCGCGGTGATGCTGGTTCTGCTCGTCGCCTTGATGGTGTTCCTCAATCAAACGCGGGACCCACAGGCCGGGGCGACCGGCGAGACCCGAGTAGAGGCGCTGTTCGGACAGGTCGACGGCCTGGGACTTGGCGCCGAGGTGCGCATGGGCGGCGTGCGCATCGGTAGCGTGGTCGACCAGCGGTTGGACGCGGGGTATCGCGCGGTCGTTACGCTGGGGATCGACCCGGGTGTCTCTCTGCCCAAGGATTCGTCGGCATCGGTGCAGACCGACGGCCTGTTCGGCGGCAAATTCGTGATCATCGAGCCGGGTTTCGAGGAAGAGACGCTGGCCTCCGGTGATCGCATCACCCGGACCCAGGACGCCCAGGTGGTCAGCGAAATCCTGGACCTGATCATTTCCGAGGGCCGGGCGGCGCTGGCCGAGCGCCGGGCCCAGGCCGGCCAGGCCAAGTGACGATCGACAACAGGGGAGACAGCGGCCATGGGACGAAATTCGGTTGAGGCGGTGCTTGGCGCGGTCGTGTTGATCGTCGCCGTGGTGTTTCTTTCCGTCGCCTTCAATGTCGCCCAGGTCAAAGCGGTGAAGGGCTATGAAGTGACCGCCACGTTTCTCAAGATCGGCGGCTTGAGTTCCGGCAGCGACGTGCGCATCAACGGGATCAAGGTCGGCACGGTGACCGATCGGCGCCTTGACCCCAAGACTTTTGACGCGGTGGTGACCATGTCCATCGCCGAAGGCATCAAGCTGCCCGATGATACGGTGGCGACCATCGGCTCTGAGGGAATACTGGGCGGCAAGTTCATTCGCCTGAAGCCCGGCACATCCAAGTCCCATCTGCCGGCCGGCGGTCGGGTCGCCAAGTCCGAGGACTTCAAGTCACTGGAGGACCAGGTCGGCGAAATCATCTTCCTGGCGACCGGCGGGACCTAGAGCGTGTCGTGTTTAAATTGAAACGGCTGAGATCGGCGGGCCGGGTTTCCGGCCAGGAGAAGAGGTGATGGCGATGCGGGGTATCCCCGGGGGTCACCGGGGGCGCCGCCCCCCCGGTCAAATTCATACGAGGACACCCCGTGGCCCCGGGGGTCACCGGGGGTGCCCCCCGGTCAAATTCATACGGGGACACCCCGTGGCCCCGGGGGTCACCGGGGGTGCCCCCCGGTCAAATTCATACGGGGACACCCCGTGGCCCCGGGAGCCGGCCTTCCCAGCCGGCGAACCGGAAACGGCGTCTCCGCGCTTCAATTTAAACATGACACGCTCTAGGGCGCGAATGATCTTTCGCGCCGGAGTGACCGCCTATTTTGGCGCTTTCGCGGCGGCGATGTTGCTCGTCCTGTCGCCAAAGCAGGCTGCGGCGGCGACCATGAACAAGGTGGTTCTGCAAGGTCTCGACAAGGTCACGGCGCGGGTCACCACGATCGAAACCGAAATCGGCCGCGTTGTGCGTTTCGGCACCTTGGAGATCATCGCCCGCCATTGCGACAAGCGGCCGCCTGAGGAAACCCCGGAAAGCGCGGCTTTTCTGGATGTCTGGGAGACCCGTCCCGGCGAACCGGCGGTCAGCCTGTTTCGCGGTTGGATGTTCGCGTCGAGCCCGGCTTTGAACGCGCTGGAACATCCGGTCTATGACATCTGGGTGCTGGATTGCGTCGGCCCGTCGCCGCCGCCCGGCCGGCCACGTCGTTAACCGATCATCCGCTCGATCTCCCGGTCGATTTCATCCCGGTCCGGCTTGATCGGAAAACGGGCCTGAAAATCCATGGCCGCGGCCAGGGCCTTTTGATACTCGCGGGCCGGGATTTCATTGCATCCGAACTGGCGCAGGTGGTCGGTGACGAACTGGGTGTCCAGCAATCTGAACCCGCCGATGCGCAGCCGCGCCGCCAAGTGGACCAGGGCCACCTTGCTGGCGTCGGTCGCGCGCGAGAACATGCTTTCGCCGAAGAACGCCCCGCGCAGAGCGACGCCATAGAGTCCGCCCACCAACTTGCCGTCCATATAAGTCTCAATGCTATGGGCAAAACCCAGTTGGTGCAGTTCCATGACCGCTTCGTGGATCGGTCGATTGATCCAGGTGTCCGGACGCCCCGAAGTCGGCGTGCCGCAGGCGGTCAGAATCTGTTCGAAGGCGGAATCGGCGCGGACCAAGAACCGGCCCTGGCGCAGGGTCTTGCGCAGTTTCCGGGGAATGTGGAAATCGTCCAGCGGCAGGATCCCGCGGTGCTTGGGATCGACCCAGAAGACATGCGGGTCGTCGCGGCTTTCCGCCATGGGGAAGATGCCGGCCGCATAGGCACGCAGCAATAACTCGGCTGGCAGGCCTTCTTGGGTGCGGTCACGCCGGCTCATCGCTGGCTGTCCCGCAAGGCGTTGAGCAAGCATTGCCGCCGTCGGCGGTTATCCGGCGTCGTCGGTCTCGGCGACCAGTTTCTCCAGCCAATGGATGTCGTAATTGCCATCGACGAAGGCGCGTTCGCCAACGATGCGCTGTTGCAAAGGGATGTTGGTCGAAATGCCGTCAACAACGAACTCCTGCAAGGCCCGGCGCAGGCGCATGAGGCATTCGTTGCGGGTCGCGCCGTGTACGATGAGCTTGGCGATCATGCTATCGTAGTAGGGCGGGACTGTGTAGCCGGAATAAAGCGCCGAATCGACGCGCACGCCGAGCCCGCCGGGCGCATGATAGATGCCGACCTCGCCCGGTGACGGTATGAAGGTCGCCGGGTCCTCGGCATTGATCCGGCATTCCACCGCATGGCCGCGCAACCTGATGTCGTCTTGGGTGATGCTGAGCTTCGCGCCTTGCGCGACGCGCACCATCTCGCGCACCAGGTCGATCCCGGTGATCGCTTCGGTGACCGGGTGCTCGACCTGCAAGCGGGTGTTCATTTCGATGAAATAGAAGGCGCCGTCCTCGTACAGGTATTCGACGGTTCCGGCGCTGCGGTAGCCCAGCGCCTTGACGGCCTCGACCGTGATCCGGCCGATCTCCGCGCGTTCGGTCTCGTTCAGGGCGGGCGAGGGCGCTTCTTCCAAGACCTTCTGGTGGCGCCGTTGCAGCGAGCAGTCTCGCTCGCCCAGATGGACCACGTTGCCGTGTCCATCGGCGAGAATCTGGATTTCGATATGGCGTGGCCGGCCCAGGAATTTCTCGATATAAACCGCGCCGTTACCGAAGGCCGTCATGGCCTCCATTTGCGCCATCTTCAGCGCATCCGCCAGTTCTCCCGCCTCACGGACGACTTTCATGCCGCGCCCGCCACCGCCGGCGGCGGCCTTGATCAGGACCGGCAGGCCGATATCCTGGGCCACGCGGTTGGCGTCGTCCAGATCCGCGACCGCCCCGTCGGACCCCGGCACCACGGGAATGCCGGCGGCCTGCACCGCCGCCTTGGCCGCGACCTTGTCGCCCATCAGACGAATATGATCGGCGGTCGGGCCGATGAAGGCGATCCCGTGTTCTTCGACCATGGAAGCGAAGTCGGCGTTTTCGGACAAGAACCCGTAGCCCGGGTGGATCGCGTCGGCATGTGAAATGGTTGCCGCTGACAGGATCGATTGGATGCTCAGATAGCTGTCCTTGGCTGCCGGCGGGCCGATGCAGACGCTTTCGTCGGCGAGCCGCACATGCATGGCGTCCGTGTCGGCCGATGAATGGACCGCGACCGTGGCAATCCCCATTTCGCGGCAGGCGCGGAGAATCCTGAGCGCGATTTCGCCGCGGTTGGCGATGAGGACTTTTTCGAACAAGGGAGCACCTCTACTCGATAATCATAAGCGGTTCGCCGAATTCCACCGGCGTGCCGCTGTCGACCAGGATCTTCTTCACCGTCCCGGCGCGCGGCGCGTTGATCTGGTTGAATACCTTCATCGCCTCGATCAGGGCCAGGGTCTGGCCCTCCTTGACCTGATCTCCGACCGAAACGAAATCGGGGCTATCGGGATCGGGGGCGAGGTAGGCGACGCCGACCATCGGCGAGGTCACGGCACCGGCCAGATCCCGCGCGTCAGGTTCGGGCTCTGCCGTCGGCGCCGGCGGGGGCGAGGCTGGGGCGGCGGACACGGTGGCGGCGGCGACAGCACCTTTGGAAACGCGCAGCGACCAGCCGTCGTTGCCGTATTCGATTTCGGTCAAACCGGTTTCATCCAGCAGCCCGGCCAGCTTGCGGATGGCTTCCGCGTCGATGTCCGATGCTTTGGGGGATCTCGCCATGGTTCGGTCCTCTTCTTGGCCAGGGGCCGTGGGTGCCCGGTACGGGGCGCCGGGTCGCTCAGGTCGCGCCGGCGGGAATAAGGCGGCGGGCCAGTGCTTCCAGCGCCAGTTCGTAGCCTTGCCCGCCCAGGCCGCAGATGACGCCGTCTGCGGCCTTGGAGACATAGGAAAGATGGCGGAATTCCTCGCGCCGATGAATGTTCGAAAGGTGGACTTCGACGATTGGCAGGTCAATGGCGCTGAGCGCATCCAGAAGTGCGACGGAGGTATGCGTATAGGCACCCGCGTTAACGATCAAGGCCGCGTGGTCTTGCGGCGCCTGCTGGACCCAGGTGACCAATTCGCCCTCGTCGTTGGACTGGCGGAATTCCACGACCAGACCCAAACCGGCCGCCCGCGCGCGGCAGGTGTCGGCGATTCCGTCGAGCGTTTCGCGGCCATAGACATCCGGTTCCCGCGTGCCCAGCAGGTTCAAATTAGGGCCGTTGAGGACCAGGACAGAGGGGGCCATGAGGCGAACGCTCGATTAACCGGTTAATGCGGCAGGTAGGCCGCATTATACCATGGCCCATGATGTGAAAAACATCTTGTTTCGCCGCCGCTTGTCGTTGAAACCCGCAACCGGGCCACCCATAATCGCCACTAACGGCCCATCCGAGCAGCTTTCAAGGAACACAAGCTTATGCAAGTTCAGATCAACGGCGAGACCCATTCTCTGGACGCACCGGTCTCGGTGCGCGACCTGCTTGAACGAATCGGTCTTGATCCGGCGAAGGTCGCGGTAGAGCGCAACCTTGAGATCGTGCCCAAGTCCGGATACGCCGAGGTTGGCGTCGAGGATGGCGATCGTTTGGAGATCGTGCATTTCATCGGCGGCGGCCAGCCGAATTCCGCGCAGCCCGCGGAGGAAGACCTGTTGGAGGTCGCTGGTCATCGGTTCCACTCGCGGCTGATCATCGGCACCGGCAAGTACAAGGATTACGATCTGAACCGTCAGGCGGCGGAGGCCGCGGAATCGGAAATGATCACCGTTGCCGTCCGGCGGGTGAATTTGACCGATCCGGCCCAACCGCTGCTGGTCGACTATCTGGACCCCGAGAAATACACCTACTTGCCCAATACGGCAGGTTGCTTCACCACCGAAGACGCGGTTCGGACCCTGCGCCTGGCGCGTGAGGCCGGCGGCTGGGACCTGGTCAAGTTGGAAATACTCGGCGAACAAAAGACGCTGTATCCGATGATGCCGGAAACCATCGAGGCGACCGCCGCCCTGACCGAGGAGGGCTTCAAGGTGATGGCCTATTGCTCGGACGACCCAATTCTGTGCAAGCGGGTGGAAGAGGCCGGCGCCGTTGCGGTGATGCCGTTGGGTGCGCCCATCGGTTCCGGGCTGGGCATTCAGAATCCGGTGAACATTCGCCTGATCATCGAACAGTCGGAAGTCCCGGTGATCGTCGACGCGGGCGTCGGCACGGCGTCGGACGCGGCGATTGCCATGGAGCTTGGCTGCGACGGCGTGTTGATGAACACTGCCATCGCCGAGGCCGGGGATCCCATCGCCATGGCCACGGCGATGAAACACGCGGTCCGCGCCGGACGGCTGGCCTACCTGGCCGGGCGCATGCCGAAAAAGAAATACGCCGATCCGTCGTCGCCGCTGTCCGGTTTGATCTAACACCGGCCGGCGCGTTGCCCTTTGATCGCAACGAAATGCGCCACTTTTGGCCAATGCATGCAGCCAATGCATGCCGGGCGCCAGATCCCGGCCGTCGCCACGGTTCAGTTTGGCCCGACCGGCCAGCGGAATGAACAGCGGGAAATCCGGCACCGCCACCGGTTAGGGCTGATTGGCGCGTAACGCAATAAGATCGGCGATTGGATCAGAAGCGATGGTCGATGCCGACCCAAATATTGTGGGCCTGGTATTCCCAATCGACCTTGTCGGTTCCGTCGTCGAACGTGGGGTCGGCTGTGGCGAAAAACCGGTAGGACATGGTTAGGTCGGTGCCTGCGGCAATCTGGTATGCCACGCCGGCGCCTACCTGATAGGCGAGGACCGTGTCGTTTTCATCGTAGGTCACGCCGATGCCGCCGATGCTCTTGACGTCGAGCCCGACCCGGGCGGCGCCGACACCGGCGGTCACGAAGGGGGTCCAATCGCTATCGTTGCGAAAATCGTAATGCCCGTTGGCCATGAACCCCAAGGCCGTGTTTTCGGCCTCGGTGGAAACGGGGCCCGCAACGGTGAACAAGTTACCGGTCAGATTGCCTGAGATGTTGTCGAATTGATCGACATCGTTCTCGCGGTAGGACAGTTCCGCTTCGATCCGAAAGTCGCCGAAGCTGTATCCGAGCGCGGCAGACAGGCCGAAGCCCGGATCGAATTCGCCGTCGGCGCTGACCGAGCCGGCGGCGAAGGTATCGGTCGTGCTGACATCGCTTGCGAAGGTCGCGCCGACATTGCCGGAAACGTACCAGCTATCGGCGGCGGCGACCGGCGCGGAGCCCAGGGCAACGGCGCCCAATAGCGCGCCGAGAACAAGGGCGGCGCTGGTGGCACCGCGCGGGGCGGATGTTTCCACCATTTGGCGAATGTTCGTTGCTTTCGTCATGATTCTTATCCCCAAATTACACGCCATACATTTCTCGCAAAAGAGGTAAATCCAATCACCGAAAAATACAACCATAAATTTTATATACTTTAATCATGTACTTTATCGTTACCGTGTTTCGGTGTTGCGATCCAAGCGAACGGCATGTGCCCGACGGCGCCGGTTAAGCGCCGGAACGGCGATTGGGCGATAAACACAATCAAAATGAACACAATCAAACAGGGACGGATCGGAATTCCGCAGCCGTGGGGGTCGTCCCGGCCATCGGCCGTATCTACTAGATCACGGCTTCAAGAAGGCCGGTACGTGATCGCCTAGGCCGACGACTTTCTCCGCCGGCTCGCGCCCGCCG
>JANQIJ010000011.1 GCA_028282185.1 Rhodospirillales bacterium | reverse complement strand
GAGACGATTCCGTTTGTTTGATCGTTGAACATCGATTGCGGTACGACGGTCGTGTCGTTGATCGGTCCCAGCGATTGTGCCAATTCCTCGGTGACGCATTCGTCGATGTCATACCTTTCGTATGCGGACCCGATCACCAAGACGGCAGCAAGGATCGATCCGTCTTTACCGTAAAACAATCGTCCCGAGCAGTTGCGAGCATCAACGTTGCCGGGTCGGTCAAGCACGGTGATGATGCCCGCCCGCCTGTGGTCGTGGACGTCTTCAGAGAGTGGTTGCGCTACCTCGACGCGGGAGAAGGTCAATCCGGTAATCTGACTCAAGCGCGTTGCGGCGGCCGCTAGGGCCGCTTTGGTTCTGGGCCGGGCTGATTGGGAGAAACGCAGGATCGGATGCCGGTTCCACTTGCGCAACCAGGGGTCGGGGCCGCCGAATTCGGTTTGAAAGATCAGACGTTCGAAATTCTGGGTGATCAACGCGCCAGATTTTGCCGATGGGATATCACCAATCAGCCCGCGGACCTGGTGAAGCGGGAAGGTTGGGCTCGGCAAGGTCTCGGCACTCTCGGTGGGTCGCCGCTTCTCGTTGGCGACAGGTGCGGTCCGCGTGTAATCCTGGGTGATCGCGGATGGCCGCACGCCCTGGAGCGCGAGTCCATGATACCCGAGCCGAACCTTTACATGGAACCGCTGCGCCCAATCGGCCAGTAGATGGACGCCTTCCTGCTTCGGCGCGTCATGGAACGGCAAAGTCAAAGGGTCTAGGTGGTCCGGATCGAGAGCATATGTCACTTCGACCAAACCGCGCGGGTTCGCATATCGATAGGACACCGTTGCGAGCGTATCGCTTACGGTCGCGCGATTCCGGGTGGACCAGAGCTTGAATTGTTGGACCGTCGAGTTGCTTGACCTGCGGAAAATGTCGTCCGCTAGTTTCACGCCCCAGCAGTCCTGACCCGGCCAGAATACGCCGCCGAACCGGCCAACTTCGTCGGCCTCGCCCGTGCTGCAGAACGCGGGCTCTTGCCAATCCACGCGTTGATCTGGCGGGATCGGACCGCTTGCCGTCGCCCAAACAATGGCCTTTACGGTGCCATTGTCCAGACGCGTCATCAGAACGTCTGCCAGCGGCGTCCCGCGACTGCCGGTATGGCGCCGCTCGACGGCGACCTGCCAGGGACCGCCCGTGGACGGTGGCAATGGAATCTCGCGGCCGTTGAGGTTGTAAGCGGGCAGAGTCGAATCAGCGGTTTGGTCTTGCGGTTCCGTCGTTTGGCAACCACCAAGAAGTGAGACGATGGCTGCGAGGACTGAAAACCACCGCGTGACCATCGCCGGATTGCCGATCAGCGGACGCGCTCGGCGGTTTTTTGTTTGAACTCCGCTTCGCCGACCTCCGTGTCTTGACCTTCGCATTTACCGTTGGCGCGGTAATAGTCACCGCTGGCGGACCGGCAATAGGTTCTGCTCATTTCGAACAAGGCCTTGCTGACCTCTCGGTCGGCGGGATCGCAGGTTCCCGTCGCCGTGTAGTACTTGGATTGCGTCGGGGCTGCGTTCTTTCGGCAGTAGACAGTTGCCGTTTTGCGGACGCCGGCGGCGTAGGCTTCGGATGTTACCTCCTCATCCTCAAACATGCATTGGCCGCCGACGATGTAGTAGGACTTGGAATTGCTATCGAAGCAGTAGGTCGCCTTCTCAAGGTTTTGAAGCTGTCGCATCGTGCTATTGGCGGCCATCGTCACTGGCCCTTGCCAGACGATCTCATGGAGGTCTGCGAGAATTTTGCATTCGATCCGTCCCTTGACCGCACGACGGCACCCGCTGAGTGCCATGTCATAGGTATCTTCGCAGTCCAGTCCATGGCCATCGATGCAGTACACCAGGGAACCGTTGCGTCCATCGGCCGAAATGGCAAAGGCCGATGCAGACTCCGTCGCCATGTATCGGTTCAACAGGAGCTGGGTAGACGGCGACAACGTGACGGGACCGCGCCCCCAGTCCGGATGCGTGGATTGGCATGCGACGAGCAGAATGGCCATAGATCCGATGATGAACGATTTCGAAGGTCGTTTCGCCGCGCTCAGTAAGGCCAGCAGTCCTGTCATCATTTGTCGAAGATATCCTTTGATTGCTGATTGATGCCCAAAATGCACGCATTGGTGCGATGGTAGTAGGGGATGGCCAGGGGCGCAATTCGGCCGTTTGGCGGTGCGGGCCGTTCCTTTGGTATAAAGGCGATATCCGGTTGAATTACTGCGAATTGCCGCGCCAATGGCGTCGCGCTGCGCCGGTCGCGCCTTAAGAAGGAATAAGAAAGGTCATCGCTTATGACGGACGTCATCGGGAAAGAAGTGGATATCATCGTCGTCGGCGCGGGCAACGCGGCGACTTGTGCGGCCCTGTCGGCTGTGGAGAACGGCGCGTCCGTGCTGATGCTGGAAACCGCGCCCAAGGATTCGCGCGGCGGCAATTCGGCCTTCACCGGCGGGGCCTTCCGCTTCTCCTACAATGGCGTTGACGACCTGATGCAGCTGTGTCCGAGCCTCGCCGACGAGGATCTGGACAACATCGATTTCGGCACCTACACGCACGACCAGTATTACGACGACATCTTCCGCATGACGCAGTATCGCTCCGACGCGGATTTGATCGAGGTGCTGGTCACCAACAGTTTCGATACCGCGAAGTGGATGACCACGCATGGCATCGACCTGATCCCGGCGACCGGGCGGCAGGCGTTCAAGGTGGACGGCAAGTTCAAGTTCTGGGGCGGGTTGGCGCTGCGCATCAACGGCGGCGGCGAGCAGCTTGTCCAGACGCTGCACGACAAGGCGGAGACCGTGGGCATCGACGTGTTGTACGAGGCGACGGCGACCGACCTTCTGTATGACGAGGACCGCGGCGTGCACGGCGTGCGTTGCCGGCACAAGGGCAAGGTGCTGGATCTCGAATCGAAGGCCGTGGTGCTGGCCTGCGGCGGGTTCGAGTCGAATCAGGAGATGCGCGCCCGCTATCTCGGCCCCGGCTGGGACCTCGCCAAGGTGCGCGGCACCGAATACAACAATGGGGAAGGGCTCAACATGGCGCTCGACATCGGCGCCATGCCCTACGGCCACTGGTCCGGCTGCCATGCGGTGGCCTGGGACCTGAACGCGCCGCCCTACGGCGACCTCGCGATCGGCGACCAGTTCCAGAAGCATAACGTGCCGTTCAGCATCGTCGTGAACGCCAACGGCGAGCGTTTCCGCGACGAGGGCGAGGATTTCCACAGCTACTGCTACGCGCGCTACGGCGGCGAGATCCTGCAGCAGCCGGGCATGTTCGCCTGGCAGATCTTCGACCAGAAGGTCACGCATCTGCTGCGCAGCGAGTACCATATCCGGCGAATCACCAAGGTCACGGCCGACACCATCGAGGAGCTGGCTCCAAAGCTGGAGGGCGTGAACGCCGACCGCTTCATCCAGACGGTGAAGGAATTCAACGACTCGATTCGCACCGACATCCCGTTCGATCCGAACGTCCATGACGGCCGGTGTACCGAGGGATTGGCGATCAATAAATCCAATTGGGCCAATCCGTTGGACACGCCGCCCTTCGAAGCCTACGCGGTCACCGCGGGCGTCACCTTCACCTTCGGCGGCATCAAGGTCAGCACCAAGGCCGAGGTCGAGCGTACCGGCAAGCGCGCCATCCCCGGCCTCTACGCGGCGGGGGAGATGGTCGGCGGCCTGTACTTCCACAACTACGCCAGCGGCACCGGCCTGATGGCCGGCGCCACCTTCGGCCGAATCGCCGGCCGCGAGGCGGCGGACCATGTGAAGATGCTGGGGCAGGCGCGGTAGAAAAGCCGCGGAACCGCGGATTTCAGGGCAAAAAACGGCTTGACGGGCAACGGTTTGGTCGTTGTCCAAATGAGAACAAAAAAAGAACTTGCGCAGGAGAACAAAACTGGTACATATGATGGCACTGGATTGACGCCCCATGGCGGCCGGGGGAACACGGGTCTTGCACCGCTCCTTTCCCGCCCTTGCGTCGGACCCCCGCGACCACGCCATAGGTTCGACGCATTGCATCCGCCGGGGGCCTGTGAAATAAGGGAAGGACGGCACTAATGTCGAATTCAGCCTTGCGCCTCGTCGAAAAGGACATCATGGACAAACAGAAAGCGTTGGACGCAGCCCTGACCCAGATCGAGCGGAGTTTCGGGAAGGGCTCGATCATGAAGCTCGGCCAACAGGAACAGGCCGTCGAGATCGAGGCGGTCCCCACCGGGTCGCTTGGCCTCGACATCGCCCTGGGCATCGGCGGCCTGCCCAAAGGGCGGGTTATCGAGATTTACGGACCGGAAAGCTCGGGTAAGACCACGCTGGCGCTGCACGTGCTGGCCGAAGCCCAGAAGATGGGCGGCACCTGCGCCTTCGTCGACGCGGAACACGCGCTCGACCCGTCCTACGCCAAGAAGCTCGGCGCCAATCTCGACGACCTGCTGATCTCGCAGCCGGATGCTGGCGAACAGGCGCTGGAGATCGCCGACACGCTGGTCCGCTCGGGCGCGATCGACGTGCTGGTGATCGATTCGGTCGCGGCCCTGGTCCCGCGCGCCGAGTTGGAAGGCGAGATGGGCGACAGCCATGTGGGTCTGCACGCCCGGCTGATGAGCCAGGCGCTGCGCAAGCTGACCGGCTCGATCAACCGGTCGAACACGATGGTCATCTTCATCAACCAGATCCGCATGAAGATCGGCGTCATGTTCGGCAGCCCGGAAACCACGACCGGCGGCAACGCCTTGAAGTTCTATGCCAGCGTCCGGCTCGACATCCGCCGGATCGGCCAGATCAAGGACCGTGACGAGGTGGTCGGCAACCAGACCCGCGTCAAGGTGGTGAAGAACAAGGTGGCGCCCCCGTTCAAGGTGGTCGAGTTCGACATCATGTACGGTGAGGGCGTCTCCAAGATGGGCGAATTGCTCGACCTTGGCGTCAACGCAGGGATCGTCGAGAAGTCCGGCGCCTGGTTCTCCTACGGCGATCAGCGGGTCGGCCAGGGCCGCGAAAACGCCAAGAACTTCTTCAAGGAGAATCCCGAGATCGCCGACGAGATCGAGCGGCGCATCCGCGAGAATGCGGGCATCCTCTCCGAGGCGATGCTCGAAGGCCCGACCGCCGACGACGATGCGGACGACGGCGAAGCTCCCCTGGCCGGCGAGGCCTAAGTCTCGCGCACGGCCCAAATAAGCGGTTCCCTCCCCTCGAACCGCCTGCGGCGTTGGTTTCGGCCTTCGCCGCAGTTTTTTTGTGGATGATCCGGGTCCGGTTCCCCTTTGGCTGGAGGGCCGTCATTCGCGTTGACGTGGCAGGGTAGCCCCCTAGATATCTCCATCGGCCCATTTGCGGCCTTCCCCCGCCCGTTGGGTCGCTGGACAGCCCCTGGGGCGCGGGGTACAACCGCTGTCATCCCGCCGCGGCGGCGGTCGGGATACCGCCAGTTCGAAGGAGTTTCAGCCGCTTGCCGCGGGTGATGGGAAGACAATGAGCACAACCAACGAAATCCGAACCGCCTTCCTGGAGTATTTCCGGAAGCATGGTCACGAAGTGGTCGATTCGTCGCCGCTGGTGCCGCGCAACGATCCCACGCTGATGTTCACCAACGCGGGCATGGTGCAGTTCAAGAATGTCTTCACCGGCGCGGAGCAGCGCGACTACAACCGCGCGACCACGTCGCAGAAATGCGTGCGCGCCGGCGGCAAGCATAACGACTTGGAGAATGTCGGCTATACCGCTCGGCACCACACCTTCTTCGAGATGCTCGGCAACTTCTCCTTCGGCGACTATTTC
>JANQIJ010000416.1 GCA_028282185.1 Rhodospirillales bacterium | reverse complement strand
AATCGGATGTGGCGTTGCCGGCGACACCCTACGGCGCGACGAAACTGGCGGAGACGCGGCGGGCGGAAGAATTGGCGCGGGAATACGGCGTGCCGACCCGGGTCGGACGCCTGTTCATTCCGTTTGGACACCTCGACAATCCGGCCAAGCTGCTGGCCGCGGTCGTCGCCGCCTTGTCGCAAGGCCGCGCCATCGAGCTTTCGCCCTGCGACCAGCGACGGGATTTCCTGGGGGTCGGCGATCTGTGCCGGGCCTGGCTAAGACTGGCGGAAGACCTCCCCAGAACACCATTCGACATCTTCAACATCTGCTCTGGCACGGCGACGGAACTGCGCGGACTTCTGGTCGCCATCGCGGAGGGGATGGACGCGGACCCGGGCCTTCTCAGGTTCGGCGCGCGGCCGATGCGCCTCGGGGAACCGCCTGTCTCCTTCGGCAGCAATGAGAAGGCGCGCCGGCTCTTGCGCTGGCAGCCGCGATCGCTCGATCGGGCGATCCGTGATGACCTGTTGGCGGTACCGCAAAATTGACCGGCCGCCAACCACCCAAGGTCACCGTCCTGATGTCCGTCCTTAACGGAGAGCTTTATCTCCGGGAAGCCGTCGACAGCGTGCTTGCACAGAGCTTCCGCGACTTCGAGTTCCTGATCGTCGACAATGCCTCGACCGACCGCACGCCCGAGATCATCGGATCCTACGAGGATTCTCGGATCGTCCACATCCGCAATCCGGAAACGCTGAACCTCAGCCAGTCGCTCAATCGCGGTCTCCAGCAGGCACGCGGCGCATATGTCGCGCGCCTGGACGCGGACGATATCGCCCTGCCCGGCCGGCTTGAAAGGCAGGCCGCGTTCTTAGACGATAACCCCCGGGTTGCCTTGGTCGCCAGCGCGTTCTACCGGTTCGGCGATTGCGAACCCTTGCCCGGGGTGCTGGCCAATCCGCCGCCGGCCGACCATGACGGGCTCATGGCGGGGCTGGCCGAGGCGGGCATTCTCGCCCATTCCTCGATCATGTTCCGCCGCGATCCGGTCGTCGCCTTTGGCGGCTATGACGAAGCCTATGCCTATTGCATGGACTACGTCCTGTACTTTGAGCTGGCACGGACGCACCGACTTGCCTCATTTACGGAACCCCTTGTCGCCATGCGCATGCATGGGGGACAGATTACCTTGCGGCCCGAATGGGCGGCGCGGCGAAACCTGGAACTGGCGCGGGCCCTACGAACGGCGGCCGATCAACCGGAACAACCCGCGTTCGTGCGACAAGCCCTGCGCCGCCATTTGACCCTTACGGCGCTGCGGCTCGCCGTCCTTTTTCTGCGTACCTTTCGACCCTTCAAGGCCGGCGCCTGGCTCGGCCGCGCCATCCAGGCGGGCGGACCGGGCGTTTTCCTGGAAACCCTACGTGCTGCCATCGGGCGCAGACTGGCCCGGCGGTAACCATGCGGCGGGACGGTTCATCATGTGCGGCCTGACCGGTTTTTGGGATTCCCGCGGCCGGTCCGACCTAAAAGCCGTCGGTGAGGCCATGGCCGACCAGCTGGTCCATCGCGGGCCGGACACGGGCGCCGTTTGGACCGACGACGGCGCCGGCATGGTATTGGGCCACCGGCGCCTTTCGATCGTCGATCTCAGCCCGGCGGGTGCCCAGCCCATGGTTTCGGCCTGCGGCCGGTATGTCATGGCCTACAACGGCGAGGTCTACAACGCAGCGGAGGTCAGGGCCGAACTCGGAACGATCGACTGGCGCGGCCATTCCGATACGGAAGTGTTGCTTGAGGCTTGCGCCGAATGGGACGTCGAAGGCGCGGTCGAACGAATGGTCGGCATGTTCGCTTTCGCCCTTTGGGACCGCCGGGACCGCTGCCTGACCCTCTGTCGCGATCGACTGGGGATCAAACCATTGTATTGGGGCGAACGCGACGGCCTGTTCATGTTCGCTTCGGAGCTCAAGGCGCTCCGTGTCCTGCCCGGCGTCACCTGGGAAGTCGATCGAGACGCGCTGGCCGCCTACATGCGGTATAACGACGTGCCGGCGCCGGCATCGATTTACCGGGGCATCTCCAAGCTGGAACCCGGCTGCCTGTTGATCAAGCGTGCCGACACAGCGGCCGAAAGCATCCGCTATTGGGATTTGCGGGCCATTGCCCGGACCGGCCAAGGGTCTCCGCTGTCGCTTTCCGACGACGACGCCGTGGCGCGGGCGGACGGTCTGCTGGGCGACGCGGTCAAGGCCCGCATGGTGGCGGATGTGCCCTTGGGCGCCTTTCTTTCGGGGGGAATCGATTCGTCCACAGTCGTCGCCCTGATGCAGGCCCAGAGTCCACGGCCGGTCAAGACGTTCTCCATCGGCTTCGACGAGGCGGCTTTTGACGAAGCGCCCCATGCGGCGGCCGTTGCCGCCCACCTCGGCACGGACCATACCGAGCTCTACGTCACGCCGGACGAAGCCCGCGACGTGATCCCCGACCTGCCCGGATTCTACGACGAACCCTTCGCCGATTCATCGCAGATTCCGACTTACCTGGTGTCCGCGCTGACCCGGCAACATGTCACGGTCGCCCTGTCCGGCGACGGTGGCGACGAGGTCTTCGCCGGCTACACGCGGTATTTCTGGGGCGACTTGCTGCGCCGTCGCATCGCATCCGTGCCGCGCCCGATCCGCAAAACGATTGCCGCGTTGCTCCATGGCTTCGGAGAAGACACCTGGGATCGCCTGCTCTCGCCCGTGCCCAGTTCCTGGTTGCCGAGCCATCCGGGCCAGAAGGTCCACAAGCTCGGCAACGTCCTTGCCTTGCCGGACGACATGGCGCTCTACCGCCGCCTGATCACCGCATGGGAAGACCCCGCCGCCATTGTTCCCGGCAGCCGTGAAACACCGACCGTCGCCTGGGACGACCGGGTCGCCGACGACGTGCCGGCCTTCATGGAACGCATGCAACTGCTCGACAGCCTGACCTATCTTCCGGATGACATCCTGACCAAGGTCGATCGCGCCTCGATGGCCGTCAGCTTGGAAGCGCGCGTGCCGCTGCTCGATCATCGCGTGGTCGAGTTCGCCTGGTCCCTGCCGCGTCGGCATCGGGTACGCGACGGTGAAGGAAAATGGCTGTTGCGCCGGGTACTTGAACGCTACCTGCCGAAACAACTTTTCGAACGGCCGAAAATGGGCTTCGGCATTCCGGTCAGCCAATGGCTGAAGGGCCCGTTGCGGGATTGGGCGGAAGATCTGTTGGCGGAACCGGCGCTGGCCGAAGGCGGCTTGCTGGCGTCGGCACCCATCCGAGCCGCCTGGGCCGAGCATTTGTCCGGGCGGCAGAACCACGTCACGCAGCTATGGTGCGTCTTGATGTTCCAAGCCTGGCGGCGGCAATGGGCGGCCTCGGCATGAGCCGCAAGCTGAAGATTTGCGTCCTGGGAACGGCCAAGAGCCCGCAGATCGTCGCCAGAACGGCGGCCTTCCGCGCCCGCGGTCATGACGTGGCGATGATCAGCCCCGTGCCCGAGGACTGGGAGGCCGTCGATGCCGACTATCCCAAGCGAGACCTGGGCCGCGGGTGGATCGGCAAGCTGTACATGGCGGGATGGATCGCGGTGGCCATGATGCGCCGGCGGGCCGATGTTTATCACGCTCACTATGCGGCCGAACTGACGACCTGGATATCCTGGCTGCTGCGGCGCCGGCCGATGGTGATTTCGGTGATGGGCGGCGATGTCCTGTTCGAGGAACAGGGAACGCTCGGCCCGGTGGGCCGGTGGTTGACCCGCTGCGCGCTGCGCGGCGCCGATTTCGTGACCGTCAAGACGCACACGCTGGGTGATGTCGTCGCCCGCTTCGGCGTTCCGCGCGACCGGATCGAAGTCGTCATTTGGGGCGTCGACCTGGATCGGTTCCGGTTCTCGCCGGAACTTGGACAGGCCTATCGCCGCAGCCTCGACATTCCGGCCGACCGGCCGGTCGCGCTGAGCCCGCGCATGCTCGCGCCCTTCTATAACGTCCCGGTCATGCTGGAGGCCTGGGTCTCCGTCGTCGACCGCCTGCCGGACGCCCTCTTATTGATAAGCGAGTTGCGAGGCACGCCCGCGTTCAAGGAGGAGCTACGCGCACGGGTGCGCGATCTGGGACTGGAGGAGTCCGTGCAATTCGCCCCGCCGCTGCCCCTGGCCGAAATGCCGCGGGCGTTTTCCGCCGCCGACGCGGTGATCAGCATTCCGCCCTCGGACGGGTATCCCCAAGCGGTCATGGAGGCCGCCGCCTGCCGGTGTCCCGTGATCCTCGCCGATCTACCGCATCTGCACGAGGTTCTGAAGCCCGACGAGCACGCGCGATACACGGACATTGCGCCCAAGGCCCTTGCCGAGGCGGTGATCGAGACCCTTGCGGATCGGGCCACGGCCAATGCCCGTGCCGAGCGGGCAGTGGCGCAAGTCGCGCGCCTCGCCAATTTCGAAGAGAATGTCGCCAGGGTCGAACGGCGGCTGCTGACACTGGCCGGAGCGCACTGACCTTGTGCGGAATCGCCGGAATCATCGCCGGGACGGGACGGTCCGTCAGCCAGGACGAACTGGCCGCCCTGTCCGAATCGCTGATGCATCGCGGACCCGACGGTGCGGGCGCCTGTGGTTGGACGGCGGGGCATCCCGTGACCCATTCGCAGGTCGCATCCCGCCTGCCCAATTCACAGGTCGCGTTCGCCCATCGCCGTCTGGCGATCATCGACACCGGATCGGGCGGCCATCAGCCCATGGCGACGCCGGACGGCCGCCATGTCATCGTGACCAACGGAGAAATCTATAACTATGTCGAACTCCGCCGGGAGCTTGAAGCCGCGGGCGTTTCCTTCCGCAGCCAATCGGACACCGAGGTCCTGCTGCAAGCCCTCGTCCACTGGGGCGTGGCGCGGACGCTGCCGCGGCTTGTCGGCATGTTCGCCTTTGCGTTGCTTGATGCGGAACGCGGCCGTGTGACACTTGCCCGCGATCCGTTCGGGATCAAACCGCTGGTTTGGACGATGCGGGGCGGTGATCTTGTCTTTGCGTCCGAGCCGAATGCAATCCTAAGGCTTTCCGGTGTCGCCCGCGACGTCGATCCGCAAGCGCTGTACGATTACCTGCGCTTCGGCTTGACCGACCGGGGC
>JANQIJ010000355.1 GCA_028282185.1 Rhodospirillales bacterium | reverse complement strand
GATTCTCGCGCCGGCCCGTCGGCGTCGGCATATTCCGCGTTGGTGCCGGTGATCAGGATTCCGCCACCGGTCCCGGCCATGGCCTCGTATATATCGCCCAGCGGCGCCACGTTGACTGCGTTGCCGTGGGTTCGGTCGTAGTCCGGACCGGCGTAGCCGGTCGCATGCCCCGCGTGATGAACCCAAAGCGCCGGGCTTAAGCGATCGACGATCTTCCGGACGGCGACCCCATCGGTGATGTCGAGCGGCGACAGGCGTGCCCCGGCGGCGACCCAGTCAAGGCGCTCGGCCCGAATTCCTGAGTAGGCGTCGCGCGGCTGACTGTGGGTCGCGGTCACGGCATGGCCCGCCAGGGCGAAGGCCCGTGCCAGGTGGCAGCCGACGAAGCTGGAAGCGCCGGTGATGACGATGGGTCGGCTCACGGCCAGCGATAGGGAATCTTGGCGCTGTCGGGCGGCAGGCTGTCCGCCTCGCCCGGATCGTGGGGCATCGAGGCGCAGTTGGCCAGGGTCGCCGGGACGTCGCCGATACAGGCGAAGCCGGTCCACAGACCGGGCGGCACGGTAACCAGGGCATAGGTTTCGGGTCTGCCGGGGCCCAGCTCGACATCCCGAATGCCGCCGACGTCGTCGGCGACGACAAGGCGAAGGGCGCCGGTGACGCAGCAGAGGTTCAAGGTCATTTCCCGGTGGCGCTTCCAAGCCTTGACCGCACCCGGATTGACGACGGAAAAATAGACCTCGCCGAAACCTTGAAACTGGGGCGCGTCGGCCCTCAGCATGTGCATGACGCGTCCCCGGTCGTCGGCGATGATCTTGAGCGGCGTGACCGTCACGTTTTGCAGCGGAGGCGCCGGCGTCACGGTCGGGCGGCTCCGTAGCTGGCGATCTGTGCCTGGCACAGGTCCCAGGGATCGGCCCCGTCGTCGACCGCCTTGTACCAATGCACGGTTTCGGCGACGCCGGTCCGGAAATCCCATCGCGGCCGCCACCCCAATCGTTCTTTGGCCTTGCTGCTGTCGAGCATCAACAGGATCGCTTCATGGGGCGCGTCGGGATCGCGCTGGACTTCGACACTGCCGCTGCCCCACACCTCGACCGCCGTTTCCGCCAACTCCAGGACCGGCCGGACGTTTTCAGGGTCAGGTCCGAAGTTCCAGACGCCGGCCGCGGCTTGGTCGTCGGCCAGTTGGCGGATTGCCAGGGTCAGGTAGCCGGACAGCGGCTCTAAGACGTGTTGCCAAGGGCGGGTCGCTTCCGGGTTGCGCAAGACGACCGGTACGCCATCCCGCAGGGCGCGGATACAGTCCGGAACGATGCGATCCGGCGATAGATCGCCCCCGCCGATCACGTTGCCGGCCCGCGCCGTCGCCGCGACCAGACCGTCGCGCCTGCGGAAATAGGATTCCAGGTACCCCCGGAACACCAGCTCCACGGCACCCTTTGAGGCGGAATAGGGGTCTGGGCCGCCAAGCTCGTCCGCTTCGTGATAACCGCGTTCCCATTCCTTGTTGGTGTAGCATTTGTCCGAGGTGATGAAGACCAACGCGCCGACCGAGGGGCATAGGCGAACGGCTTCCAGCAGGTTGATCCCGCCCGAGACGTTGGTGTGAAAGGTCTCGAGGGGCGTGTCGTAACTCAGCCGCACGAGGGCCTGCGCCGCCAGGTGGATGATGACGTCGGGCTTCAGATCTTGAACCAAGGCCTGCACCGCGCCGGCGTCGCGGATGTCCAGGTCGTGTTGGTCGATCCGTTCGCTTAAGCGCAACTGGTCGAACAGGGGGGCGTCCGGTTTCGGCGGCAGGGCCAGGCCCGAAACCCGGGCCCCCAATTGAAGCAACCAAGCGCATAGCCAACTTCCCTTGAACCCGGTCGAGCCGGTGACCAAGACCCTGCGCCCGGCAAGCGCTGTGAAATTCGTCATCGTCCGTCTACCACGCGACCCAAGGCGCCTTACCCGCGGCATAGAGCTCATTCAGCAGGCTGAAGTCCCGGTAGGTGTCCATGCACTGCCAAAATCCGCCATGACGGTACATCATCATCTGTCCGTCGGCGGCAAGGCGGCGCATGGGCTCGGTTTCCAGGATCTGGTCGTCCCGCGTGCCATCCAAATAGTCGAGAACCCCACGGTTGCAGACGAAGAACCCGCCGGAGATCCGGCCGCCCGTGGCTTGGGGCTTCTCGTTGAATTCGGTGACAATGCCGGTTCCGTCGTCCTCCAGTTCGCCGAACCGCCCCGGCGGCCGAACGCCGCAGACGGTCATCAGCTTGCCATGATCCCGGTGGAAGGCGACCAGGGACTGGATGTCCACGTCCGCCACGCCATCGCCGTAGGTCAACATGAAGGTCTCGTCTTCGCCCAGATAGGGCGCCGCCTTGATGACCCGCGACCCGGTCAGGGTTTCGGGGCCGGTCTCGGCCAGGGTGATTCGCCAGTCGATGACGTCGGCGGCATTGTGAAACGTCAGCGCGCGATCCTGGGCGAAGTCGATGGTCACGTCCGTGGTCCGTGCCCGGTAATTGAGGAAGAAGTCCTTGATCACCTGTCCGCGGTGACCCAGGCAAAGAATGAAGTCCTTGTGCCCGTGGGCCGCGTAACCGGCCATGATGTGCCACAGGATGGGATAGGGGCCGATCGGGATCATCGGCTTGGGCAGATCGTCGTTGACGCCGCGGATACGCGTTCCCTTGCCGCCGCAGAGGATGATGGTTTTCATATTTGTCATGTTTATGGTCCGGGTGCCTCCGTTTGCTGGCCGATGGTCGTGGTCAGGCCGGCGGCGCGCTCGACCGTTTGCAGGTCGATGGCGCTGAAGTAATCGTCGAGGACGGCCCTCACTTCTTCCTCCCCCGGCCAATGCGCATCGTTGTCCAGACTGTCCAGCGCCCGGGTGATATCGTCCACTGTGGACACCCGCAGGGAAATGCCGTCGGGTAGCTTGTCAAAAGAAAGGGCGTGGTCACGTTGCACCTTGATGGCCCGGGCGCCCGATGAGATCGTCTCAAAGCCGACGTTGGTGTCGCCGAAGATCACCGCGTCGACCTTCTGCTTCATCAGCTCGAATACCGGCTGATCGGTGAACGAGACATTGTCGCCCATCGCCTGCCGGTCCTTGAGGAAGCGTTCCATGCCGTCGCGGAAATGAACCAGCAGCGGATGGAAGTTGATGATCAAGGCGATCTGCGGCCGCGCGCGCACCGCCTGGGCCGCCTTCAGGACCAGTTCCAGGTCTTCTTGGTATCCGGGCCCAGTGGCGCAGATCACGCGTCGGCGTCCCGGCGCGCCTGGGGCCGTCGACTTCGGCAGGACGAAGGCGCCTTCGCGAAACAACCCGCCGTTCATGACGCGTCCGGCGGGGGCCCCGGCTTCGGTGAGGGCGCGCACCCCCTGGGCCCCGTGGCTCAACACCACGTCGGGCCAGCGTGACAGGTCGAGTTCCGAGCGCGCTGGAAACATGTTCAGATAGAGTTTGGAGAAGGGTGATTGATGACATCCGACAATGCGCGTTTCCGGTAGCGCCCGACGAAATCCCTGACGCAGGCCCTTTTCCCAAGATTGGTTTTCGAACACGTGGAACAATGCC
>JANQIJ010000331.1 GCA_028282185.1 Rhodospirillales bacterium | reverse complement strand
CTTTCCCCGCTTCGCCCGCCCGGGCCGCTTCGATCGTCGCGTTCAAGGCGAGCAAGTTCGTCTGCTCGGCGATGTCATTGATCAGGTTGACGACCTCTCCGATTTTCTCCGCCGTTTCCGAAAGACCGCCGATGTTCGTGCTCGTGTCATCTGCTTGCCGGACAGCGCGACCGGCGATTTCCGTCGACCGCGTGACCTGACTTTTGATTTCGTTGACGGAAACGGAAAGCTCTTCCGCCGCGCTGGCGACCGTTTGCACGTTGGCGTTGGCCATCTCGGAGGCGTTGGCGACGGACTGCGCCTGGGTGTTGGTCTGCTTGGCGACCTCGGACGTTCCCTTGGCGGAATTCTGCAGCTCCTCCGTCTCGGTCAGGACGGTTTCAACGGCGGCGCTGACCTCCTGTTCCAGGGCCGCGTTCAGTGCAAGAATCTCGCTCTGCAGCTTTCGTTGATTTCGCCGTTGTTCGGCTTCCCGGTCAAAGGAAACGCGTTTCAACCGGATCGCATCGTCCCTGAAAATCGCCAGCGCATTGGCCAATTCACCGACTTCGTCATTGCCCGCCTTGGGCACGTCGATGTCCGTGTCGCCGCCGCTGAGCCGTTTGATGGCGTCCACCATCTTTGCCAAGGGCGCGGCGATCGCCCGATTGGCGTACAACATGGAACCCAAGAGCAAGACGATCGTGGCGATGGCGATGGCGATCACCGTGGTTCGAGCCGTTGCCGAGAGTTCCCGCTCCGCTTCGTCGCTGACTTTCTTCAGAATTTCGCGTTGTGCCGCGGCTGTCGCGAACACGATATCATTGATCGTGATCTGGACCTCGTTGAGCGTTTCCCGCAGGCCTTCAATGGCATCCGACTCATTCTCGATGAAGCTTTCTTTCGCATCCTTAAAAGCATCGGATTTCATTAATCCGACCGTTTCACCGTTCGCCTCCTGGAATTCAGAGATCAGGTCAGGCAATTCACCCTGCGTTTCCTTCAGCGACATAATCAGGTCATGGAGTTCAATGATCGATTCCGGCGTGCCCTCCGGCGCCTCCTGGCCCCCATCCAGTTTCAACAACAATCCGGCGCCAGCCAGTTTCTCGGTCAACTGTTCCGCGAGAGAGCGGATTTCAACCGCTTGTTCCGGCAATAGGTCGCGGCTTTTGACATAGTCCTCCACCTGATCCATGGATTGCGTGAGAATGCTGAGTTCGTGGTTTTCCACGACCTTCCCCAGATCGAGGATCGTTCGCGATGTGATTTGCGTCAGGCTGACCGCCGCTTCTCCGATGTCGTCCCGCGATTGGGAGAAGGCGTCACGCCGGTTCAGCGTTTCGTCAAACAACCCGAAGGATGTCTGCAAGCTGAACCACGACATCCCCGCCAGCAGGACGATTGGAATTAGGGTCAGGAGGGTAATCTTGGACCCGATCCCGAACCTGATGCCTTTCGAGGGCGGCGACCCTGCCGCCTGATCCGGTTGCCCGGGCTCAATATTCGAGGTGTCGTCCGCCGAATTCTCTCGGGTTTCTGGCGGCGAATTCAATTGATCAGATAATGAGGGCGCCATTTCCGTTCCAATCCTTTGAAATCGAACCACCCCCCGGTTGGCCAGATTTGAGCTTAACAAGCTGACACCAATATTTCGACTTCCGAATATGTCCATCAGGGTTACAAAAAGATAATTGTGGCGGTGCCTCGACCCGGGAAATGTGGATACGCCCGCCCCGGCGGCGAGGGGCGGAGACCAAGCTGATCCTGGACCCCGATATCTATGCGCGGCCACCGTCGCCGGACCCGGCGCTGATCAAGACCGCCGCTGGGGCATATCATTGGAACGCCCTCATGATATCCGGGGAAGCCGAATCCTATCGAGCGATCGCACGGGCAAACGGCAGCGGCCCCCTGTCATCGACCGCATTTGATTTCCACTGCTCAATAAGAACGATAAAATCGATTATTAAATATGATTAAATCTATTTTACAGATTTATTTTAGCCCGCTATCTCTAGGCTAACACCTCGCAGACCCGGCCCATCGGCCGGACCCGACCGGAGAGCATGGAGAGAAACAATGGACGGATCGCAAGACGCAGGCAAATGCCCCTTTTCCGGGGGCGGACACCAACATTCCTCGCGCGGCAGCATGGCCAACAAGCAATGGTGGCCGAACCAGTTGAATCTGAAGATGCTGCACCAGAACCCGACCGAGGCGGATCCCATGGATCCGGACTTTGACTATGCCGAGGCCTTCAAGAACCTGGACCTGGACGCCGTAGTCAAGGACCTGGAAGCCCTGATGACCGATTCCCAGGCGTGGTGGCCCGCCGATTTTGGCCACTACGGTCCGTTCTTCATCCGCATGGCCTGGCACAGCGCGGGCACCTACCGGGTCGCCGACGGCCGCGGCGGTGCGTCCACGGGCACGCAGCGTTTCGCGCCCTTGAACAGCTGGCCCGACAACGGCAACCTGGACAAGGCGCGGCGCCTTCTCTGGCCGATCAAGCGGAAGTACGGCAAGGCGATTTCCTGGGCCGACCTGATGATCCTGGCCGGCAACGTCGCCCTCGAAACCATGGGCTTCAAGACGTATGGATTTGCCGGTGGCCGCGTCGACGTCTGGGAGCCGGAAGAAGACATCTACTGGGGCTCGGAAACGGAATGGCTCGGCGACGAGCGCTACACCGGTGACCGGGAACTGGAAACGCCCTTGGGCGCCGTGCAGATGGGTCTGATCTACGTCAACCCGGAAGGCCCCAACGGCACCCCGGACCCCGTGGCGTCGGGCCGCGACATTCGTGAAACCTTCGGCCGCATGGCGATGAACGACGAAGAGACCGTCGCCTTGGTTGCCGGCGGGCATGCCTTCGGCAAGGCCCATGGTGCGGCCGATCCCGGCAAATACGTCGGCGCGGAGCCGGAAGGGGCGTCGCTGGAAGAGCAGGGCTTCGGCTGGAAGAACGCGTTCGGCAGCGGCAAGGGCAACGACACGATCACCAGCGGGATCGAGGGTGCCTGGACGGAAACCCCGACCAAATGGGACAGCAACTATCTTGAAGTGCTGTTCAAGTACGATTGGAAACTGACGCAAAGCCCGGCCGGCGCCCATCAGTGGACGCCGAAAAACCCGGAGGCTCAAGGCACGGTGCCCAACGCCGAGGACGGATCTCTGAAGCACGCGCCGATGATGACCACGGCCGACATGGCGATGCGCATGGATCCGATCTACGCGCCCATCGCCCGGCGGTTTCTGGACAACCCGGACGAATTCGCCGACGCCTTCGCCCGCGCCTGGTTCAAGTTGACCCACCGCGACATGGGCCCGGTCAGCCGTTACTTGGGCAATCAGGTGCCGGCGGAGCCGTTGATCTGGCAGGACCCGGTACCGGCGGTCGACCATGATCTGATCGACGACAATGACGCCGCCCACCTCAAGGCCAGGCTGTTGGCCTCGGGCCTTTCCGTCGCCCAGTTGGCGACCACGGCCTGGGCCTCGGCCTCGACCTTTCGTGGCTCCGACAAGCGGGGCGGCGCCAACGGGGCGCGCATTCGCCTGGCGCCGATGAAGGACTGGGAGGTCAATCAGCCGGCCGAGTTGGCCAAGGCGCTGCCGGTCCTCGAACAGGTCCGGGCGGACTTCAACGCGGCCCAATCGGGCGGCAAGAAGGTTTCGTTCGCCGATGTCATCGTCCTGGGCGGGGCCGCCGCCGTCGAACAGGCGGCGAAGAACGCCGGCCATGACATCATCGTTCCGTTCACCCCGGGCCGCACCGACGCGACCCGGGATCAGACCGAGGTCGATTCGATCGCCTATCTTGAGGTCACCGCCGACGGCTTCCGCAACTATTTGGCGGCCAGCCACAAGCGGCCGGCGGAACAATTGCTGGTCGAGCGGGCGCAGCTCCTGACCCTGACGGCGCCTGAGATGACCGTTCTGGTCGGCGGCATGCGGGCGCTCGGCACCAACCATGGCGGCACCCGGCATGGCGTGTTCACCACCAAGACCGATACGCTGAGCAACGATTTCTTCGTCAACCTGCTCGACATGGGCACGACATGGGAGAAATCGGCGGCCGACGAGCGGGTCTATGAGGGCCTGGACGCAGCCGGCCAGGTGGTCAAGACCGCGACCGCCGTGGACCTGGTGTTCGGCTCGAACTCGCAGCTGCGGGCCATTGCCGAGGTCTATGCCAGCGACGATGCCGGCGACAAGTTCGTCACCGACTTCGTCCAGGCCTGGACCAAGGTGATGGACCTGGACCGTTTCGACCTGGCTTGACGCAGTCGAGCGGCGGGCGGTGGATTCTCCCGCTGCTCGACCATCGGGGTCCGGCGATCTCCCGCGTCGGGCCCCGCCCTGTCCCCCGCGGTCCGTTTGCCCTCTGACGCGACCGCCCGGACCGCCGGCCCCACCCCGGGCGCGGCGGTCCCTTTGTGTTTGGCGGGCGCCATCGGCTGGGATTCAGTCGCCGGCCCGCTTTTCGATCATCCTGTCGAGCGCCGCGCTTTCGTCTTCATCCAAATCCAAGCGTACATGGGCCGTGTCGTCGGACAGGGCCACGACCAGGGCCTGGATCTCGCCGACGTCGGGAATCGACAGGGCGAGGGCCGCGCCCGTCTCGGCCCCGGCGTTGCGGTCTAGGATCGCCGCCCCGCCGCGCGAAATGGCGTTCAACAGGCAGGCGCGCGTGTCGCCGTTGATCCGGGCCTCGACCGCCAGGTTGACCGTATGGCGATGCGCCAGATGCGGATCCTGGCTTTCGCGAATGATGCCTATCAACCGTTGGTTCATTTCCTCGACCTGGGTTTTCACC
>JANQIJ010000271.1 GCA_028282185.1 Rhodospirillales bacterium | reverse complement strand
CAACGGCGGGCGGGTTGTCGCGGCTCGACTGGGCCTTGGCCGACCGACCCCAGGCCATGATCGTCGAATTGGGGGCCAACGACGGACTGCGCGGCCTTGACCCGGCGGCGACGGAACGCAATCTGGATGCGATCATCGCCAAGGCCAAGACGGTCGGTCTGCCGGTCCTGTTGGCCGGGATGCTGGCGCCGCCCAACCTGGGTCGGGACTACGGCCGGGAATTCAACGCCCTCTATCCGCGTCTCGCGGAACGCCACGGCGTGTTGTTCTATCCGTTTTTCCTGGAAGGGGTCGCTGCGCGGCCGCATCTGAACCAGGCCGACGGCATTCATCCCAACCCGGCGGGCGTGGCCGAGATCGTGCGTCGGATCTTGCCCGACGTGATGCGCCTACTGGACCAGGTCGAGGCCGCCGATGGGGAAACCCGGAAGGACGGATCATGACCGGTTTCGCCGCCGCCCATGCGACCGGCCAGGGCTGGGCCGATATTGCCAAGGCATGTGTCGAGTCCCTGCGCCGACAAGGCGCCGAGTCCGATGGGGCAAACCTGGGGTTTCTCTATGTGACCGACGCGCTGGCCGACGATTTGACAAGCATTCTGACTTTCTTGCGCCAGACCCTGGCCATCGACGATTGGGTGGGCACGGTCGGTCTTGGGATTTGCGCCGGGCGCAACGAGTACCATGATCAAGCGGCCGCGGCGGTCCTCACCGGTCGCTTCGATGCCGACGGCTTTCGGGTTTTTCCTGCGCTTCGCGGCGGACTGGGCCAGATGCCGGCACCGATCCGCGATTGGGCCGGCGAAGGGGCCGCGCCTTTCGCCGTGGTCCACGGGGATCCGCAGAATCCGCGTCTGCCGGCGATCTTGGAGGAGATCGCAGGCGCGTTGTCGAGTTTTCTGGTCGGCGGCTTAACCGCGTCCCGGAAACCCGCCAGCCAGATCGCCGGCGATCTCGCCTCGGGCGGGATCTCGGGTGTCTTGTTCGGTCCGGACGTTCAGGTCGCCACGGGTTTGAGCCAGGGATGCGCTCCCGTGGCCGAACCCCATTGGGTGACGGAGACCGAGGACGGGGTGATCATGTCAATCGACGGCAGGCCGGCCCTGGAAGTAATGAAGGAAGACATCGGCGAGCTTTTGGCCCGCGATCTGGCTCGAGCTGCGGGCTACATTCACGCCGCCTTTCCGGTGCCCGGATCCGACACCCGGGATTATCTCGTCAGATCGCTGGTGGGCATCGATCCCAACCGTGGCTGGATCGCCGTCGGCAGCCGCATCGAAACCGGCGACCGGATGATGTTCGTGCGCCGCGACCCGACGGCGGCGGCGGCCGACCTGACCGACATGGTTGATAATCTTGCATCGCGCCTGCCCGGGCCGCCGCGGGCCGGCCTGTATTTTTCCTGTGTCGCGCGGGGCCCCAACATGTTTGGTGGCTCCGGCCGGGAAATGGAATTGATCGTCGACCGGCTGGGGGATTTTCCTCTGGTCGGTTTCTACGGGAATGGCGAGATCTCCAACGCCCGCCTATATGGCTACACGGGCGTTCTGGCCCTGTTTGTTTAGACGGCGCCCGTTGGGCGCCAAGATCGCATCGACCGGGGCGACCCGCTCCGCCACTTGGGGGACATCTATGCAATATCGACCGTTGGGGCGCACGGGCATCCGTGTCAGCCGCATCTGCCTGGGGACCATGACCTTCGGCGCCCAGAACAGCGAAGCCGAAGGCCATGCGCAGATGGACATGGCCATGGATCACGGCGTCAATTTTCTCGACACCGCGGAGATGTATTCCTTTCCCCGCGACCCCGCGACCCAGGGGCGCAGCGAGGAAATTGTCGGCAGTTGGATGAAGGCCCGGGGCAATCGTGACAAGGTCATCGTCGCGACGAAGATCTCCGGCCCGGGCAGCGGCCTCGGGCATATCCGGGGCGGCGACCTGTCGTTCGGCCGTAAGCAGGTCCGCGAAGCGGTGGACCTCAGCCTGCGGCGCCTGCAAACGGATTATATCGATCTGTACCAAACCCATTGGCCCGAGCGGCCGGCGAATTACTTCGGGCGGCTGGGGTATCGACGGCTCGACGAAATGCCGTTCACGCCGTTCGAGGAAACGCTCGAGATCTTTGCTGAATTGATCCGGGACGGCAAACTGCGCGCCGTCGGCGTGTCCAATGAAACGCCCTGGGGCACGGCCAAGATGTTGGAGATCGCGGATCGTGTGGGGGGCGACAAGGCGGCCAGGATCGCCAGCATTCAAAACCCCTACAACCTCTTGAACCGGACGTTCGAGGTCGGTCTGGCGGAAATCGCCCTGCGCGAGGACTGCGGCCTGCTGGCCTATTCGCCCTTGGGCTTTGGCGCGTTGACGGGCAAGTATCTGGACGGCCCGCCGCCCCCAGGCAGCCGGATCGCGCTTTACCCCGATTTCAAGCGCCACTTCAAACCCAAGGGCATCGAGGCGACCCGCGCCTATGTGGCTCTGGCCCGTGCGCGGGGGTTGGACCCGGCGCAGATGGCGATCGCCTTCGTCAACGCGCAACCGTTCCTCACGTCAAACATCATCGGGGCCACGACCCTGGCCCAACTTGAGACCAATCTGGCCGCCGAAATTCTGTCGTTGGACGATGAAGTTTTTGAGGCGATCGAGGCCATACATCTGGACAACCCGAATCCCGCGCCCTAGAAGTTCTTATGGGGTCTTCGGGACCCGTCGGGCGAAACGGCAGAGGAGAGATGCGCGTGCGCCTGTTTGTCGGATTGGACATCCCCGCCGACCTGCGCCGCCAACTGGGCGCCGTGTGTTCCGGCGTGTCGGGGGCAAGATGGGTCGCCCCGGAGAACTTCCATATCACATTGAGGTTCATCGGCGAGGTCGATCGCCATCAGGCGGCCGACCTGGACGGCGCCCTGGCGGATATCGAGGCGCCGGCCTTCGACCTCGCGCTCTCGGGCGTCGGCAAGTTCGCCAGCCGCGGACGGCTTCGTGCCGTTTGGGCCGGGACGGAACCGTCGGGTGCCTTGATGCATCTGCATGAAAAGGTCGAGCGCGCGACGGTCCGCGCTGGATTTCGCTCCGAACAGCGAAAGTTCAAACCGCATGTCACTCTGGCCCGGTTCAAGAACCCGCCGGAACATGTCGCCGGCGGCTTTCTGGAAGATCATGCGGGTTTTGTCTCGGTGGACTTCGCGGTCGAGCGTTTCATTCTGTTCGAAAGCACCCTGGGCCGCGAGGGCGCCCATTACACGCCGATCCGAACCTACCGCCTGGGGGCCTTGGACTACGATTTCGACGGCCTGGCCGAGGAGTACGGCGAGTCGGCGGTCGCGTCCGGCGGCGGGCTCTAGCGCGTCCCGGCCTTTTTCGATCAAGCCCTTAACCCTGCGTGCAACGCCCGTCTGCGAGAAGTCGGTCATCCGTTCTCAGGCCGTCCGGATCATCTCCGGCAGGCGGGTCATGTCGTCAAATACCGACAAGACGCCGCCTCCCTGTGGCAGGCCCCGCGCCCCGCTTTGATTTTGGCCCCGGTGATATCCTGGTGATTGGTGGACGACCGACGCCGCCTGATCCGGTCCCTTGGAAGAAAATTCCAGCGGCAGGCAGGGGGCATAAATCCATATTGCGAGCCAAAGGCCATACACCAATTCAGGGCGTCCGAAACGAAAGTCGAAGTCGCTTTCGGGGGGAGGCTCACCCCACAGAATGAGGCGGCGAAGGCGGATGGCGATGGTGGCCAGCAAGAGAACCTCCAAGGCACCGAGGGCCCATCCCAGTTCCGCTAAGGCGTAACGGCTGTCCAGCCCCATAATGCGAACAACAACAAGGCTACCGGAAAAACACATAACCGGCAAATCTGCCGGGCGTTGTCCCGGGCGGCCTCCCAGGGAAGGCGCATCAGCAAGCCGGTGGTGAGGCGCGCCATCGATCCTAACCCAGGTCGTCGGCGATGCGGCGGGCGGCCTCCACGGAATCGTCTGCCTGGGTGATGGGCCGGCCGATGACAAGGTAGTCGGCCCCCAGGTCGATGGCGTCGCGGGGCGTGACGACCCGCTTTTGGTCGTCTTTAACGGACCATTCCGGGCGGATGCCGGGCGCCACCAAGACAAAGTCGGGGCCGCAGATCGACCGGATGATTTTTATTTCATGTGCAGAACAAACAACGCCGTCCAAGCCCGAGGCCTGAGCCAGGCGGGCCAGGCGGGCGACCTGCTCCTTGATTTTCGTATCGATACCGATCTGAACTAGGTCGTCGTCGCTCAACGAGGTCAAGACCGTGACTCCCAGCAACAGCGGCCTGGGGCCGTTGCCGGCAGCTTCCGTCAGAGCTTCGGCCGCAGCCGCCATCATCGCCGGTCCGCCCGAGGCATGGACGTTCACCATGAACGGGTTGAGCGGCATTGCCGCGCGCATCGCGCCGGCCACCGTGTTGGGGATGTCATGGAACTTGAGGTCGAGGAACAACGGCAGACCCGTTTCCGTCACGCGCTTGACGCCGTCGGGTCCGTTGGCGGTAAAGAACTCCTTGCCCAGCTTGACGCCGCCGACGGCGCCGGCGAGTCCGGCGGCGAGACCACGGGCGCGATCGACGTCGGTGGTGTCGATCGCCACGAGAATCCGGTCAGCGGGTCTTTCGATGGTCGGTGGCATGTCTTTGGATCGCGTTGCTCGGGCCTGGGCCTCGGTCTGCCTTGATGCGGCCTGGCTTGATACGGCCGGGCCGATCGGCCGCTGACCGATGCAGGGTTACAGTATCCGTGGCTGCTGTGTCGCCGCGTTGTCCACCAGGGCGGGCAGGTTGGCGCCGGTCCCCTGTGCCGGATCCGCCTGGGCTGCCTGTTCGCGGGCGCGCAGCTTCTCCTGCAATGCCGTGACCTCGGCCCGCAAGCGTTCGCTGTCGCGTTCGGCGGCGCCGGCCCGGGCGGTTTCGCGCCGCGCCCGACGCCGCGTCGGGCCCGCCGACATCCAGACGGTGACCGCGCCCCAGAGAAAACCCAGGAACAATCCGCCCAGGCCGATCAAAAACATCGGCGCGGTAAGCTCGAAATCCGTCGGCCAAAGGCGCAGCGTCAAGACCTCGCGATTGGACAACGCGAAGGACACCACCACGGCGAATATGGGGAGCAGGACGATCCAGGATAGGGTCTTGCGCAGCACGAGGTCTCCTCGGCGGGGCGGCGGGTCTTTGAGGGTGTTGCGGATCAGGCTGGGCACGCCCGCCGTCGGTTCGCGCCCCGGCCCGGTCGGCGGATCAGCCGTCGCCGTTAAGTTTCTCGCGCAACTGCTTGCCGGTCTTGAAATAGGGAATGTGCTTGGCGTCGACCTGAACCGTCGCGCCTGTGCGCGGGTTACGGCCGGTGCGTGCGCCGCGCCGCTTGACCGAAAAGGCGCCGAAACCGCGCAGTTCAACCCGGTCGCCTTGGGCGAGGGCGTTCGTGATCTCGTCGAAGATGGTCGATACGATGCGCTCCACGTCGCGCTGGTAAAGGTGCGGATTGTCCGCGGCCAGACGCGCGATGAGTTCGGATTTCGTCATGTGTCCCCTTCCGTCGGCCATGGTCCAGTCCGCGACGCGACGGAACCTTTCCCTCGTTCTCGTCCTCTACAGGGAAGGGTGCCAAAGCGAGAACACGCCGTCAAGTCTAAGCCTTTCAGAAAACAATGCTTTTTGTATATGGCGCGTCAGCGCGTCGCGCCAGCTTCCGATGTTGTCCGAGGCTGTCCAGTCGCTGATGGGCAAGTCGTGGGCGATGCCGTGCTGGCTGGCAAGCCAGGCCCGCGCTTCGGCCTCGCCGCCGATCGCGTCGATCAGGCCGCTCTGTTTCGCCGCCCGCCCGGAAAGGACCCGCCCATTGCCTAGGTCGGCGAGGGCATCCGGCGGCAGGCCGCGCCGTTCAACGACCATGTCGACGAACTGGGCATGCAGGTCCGCGACCACGCCCTGGGTCGCCGCCCGGGCGTCGTCCGACAAGGTTTCCAGGGGGTTGGGCTGCGCCTTCATCGGTCCGCTCTTGAAGGTTTC
>JANQIJ010000213.1 GCA_028282185.1 Rhodospirillales bacterium | reverse complement strand
CCCAGCGACCCGTCGGCGGGGGCGGCCGATGGCCCAGGCGTGATCGCGCTCGGCGATGGCGCCGGGTCGGTCACAACATCGCTCCGGCTTCCTGTCTGGGCAAGACCCACGACCGGCAGGGCCAGCAACGCCATGACCGACAGGCCGGGCAGGGCCAGGCGCGTCACGCGGCGCCGGTGATCGAACCCGGCCGCATCATTTCGGGAAACGGTCATCGGGCAGAACCTCTTCAATATCGCTCGTCGGCGCGGGAATGTCCCAGGTCATGAGGAATGTGCCGCCGCCCAGCACCAGCGCCAAGGCAAGGAAAATGATGAATGTGGAGATCTTTCTCATATCATACGGTATCTGTCGCCGACGCCCGACGCCGGAACCTACGGTCTTGTGCACTGCCGCCGCAGTACCGGGAACAGGCGACCCGAAAGGATTTTAGGTTTCGGATATGACGGGACTGTGGCATTTTTCCGGCGGCACGGATCCGGCGGAGTGTATCGGCTCGGCATCGACCTTTCAACGCCGCCGGTCGGACCGCGAGTTCATTTAACGCCAACCCAGGCATGACGTCTCAAACGACTGAAAATAAAGAAAAATCGATCGTTCTTGTCGGCCTGATGGGGGCGGGAAAAAGCTCGGTGGGCCGCGTTTTGGCGCATAAACTGGGCTTGCCGTTCGTCGATTCCGACGACGAGGTGGAACAGGCCGCCGGCTGTTCGATCGAGGACATTTTCGAGTTCTACGGCGAAGCCGCGTTCCGGGACGTCGAGGCGCGGGTCCTCAAACGCCTGCTGGACGGACCGCCGCAAGTGATTGCATCGGGCGGCGGCGCGTTCATGAACGACGAAACCCGCCGGCGTATCACCGACGGCGCCGTCGCGGTTTGGCTCCGGGCCGACCTTGCGACCCTGGAACGGCGTACCCGGCGCCGCCACGGTGGCCGCCCCCTGCTGAAAGGCGGCAGTACCAGAGCAAAACTGAAATCACTGATCGATGAACGCTATCCGGTCTATGCCGAGGCGGATATCATCATCGACAGCATGGACGAACCCCCGGACAAGACAGCGGGTCGGGTTCTCGATCGATTGCGCGTGGCCGCGGCAACCGACCGGACGGCGCCGGACGGCGCCGAAACCCCGCGCTAAACCACCTGTCTTTGACGCTTTCAATGAGCACTTTGATGGAACCAAACAATCCTACCTTCGACCGACTGACCGTCGATCTCGGCAACCGGAGTTACCCGATCCTGATCGGCCAAGGTCTGATCGCCGGGGCCGGCCGCCACCTGGCCGCGGTGCTGCGCGGTCCCAACACGGTCATCGTCACGGACGAGCACGTGGCCGGCGTGGCCCTGCCGGCCCTCGAACGCAGTCTCGACAGCGCGGGCATCGGACATCGCGCGATCGTCCTTCCGCCCGGCGAGGCGACCAAGGATTTCGCCCATTTGGAACAGGTCGTCGGCGACCTTCTGGCCGGCGGCATCGATCGCAAGACGGCGGTGATCGCGCTCGGCGGCGGCGTCATCGGCGACCTGACCGGGGTGGTGGCGGCCTTGACCCTGCGCGGGCTGGATTTCATCCAAATTCCGACAACCTTGCTGGCCCAGGTCGACAGTTCCATCGGCGGCAAGACCGCGATCAACACGGCCCAAGGCAAGAACCTGGTCGGCGCGTTCTATCAGCCGCGCCTGGTATTGGCGGATACGGGCGTGCTCGACAGCCTGCCGCCCCGGGAACTACAAGCCGGCTATGCCGAGGTCGTAAAGTACGGCTGCATCGACATGCCGGATTTCTTCGATTGGCTTGAAGCCAACGGCACCGACCTGCTCGCGGGCGACCCGGACAAGCGGCGTCAGGCGATCCTGACCTGTTGCCGGGCCAAGGCCCGGATCGTCAGCGCCGATGAAACCGAACAGGGCGCCCGGGCGCTGTTGAACCTGGGCCATACCTTCGGCCATGCCTTGGAGGCCGAATGCGGTTATGGCGAGGCCTTGCTGCACGGCGAGGCGGTGGCCATCGGCATGGTCATGGCGCTCCGCCTGTCGGCGCGCCTGGGCCATGCCCGGGGAAACGACGCCGCGCGCCTGGCGGCCCACTTGGCGGAAACGGGCCTGCCGACGGATTTGTCGCGCCTGGATGTTGCGAACTGGACGGCGGATCGCCTGCTGTCCCATATGTTGAAGGACAAGAAGACCGAGGACGGCCGCATGACCTTCATCCTGTGCCGCGCCATCGGCCAATCCTTCATCGCCAAGGACGTCGCCCCTGATCCGGTGGCGAGCGTGCTGGGCGAATTCCTGAGCCCGGCGGCCTGACCGCCGAGACCCGCCGGGGGCGTCGGCCTACCGGTCCTTTCAATCGCGAGCAAGCGCCATGATCACGACCCTGACCATTATTCTCTTTCTGCTTATTCTGTCCGGTTTCTTTTCCGGATCGGAAACCGCACTGACGGCGTCGTCGCAACCGTTGATGCATCGCCTGGAACAGGCCGGCGACAAGCGGGCGGCGATCGTCAATCGGCTATACGAGCAAAAGGAACGGCTGATCGGCGCCATTTTGTTGGGCAACAACCTGGTCAACATCCTGGCCTCGGCCCTGGCGACAAGCGTTCTAATCTCGCTGTTCGGCGAGGTCGGCGTGGCCTATGCCACCCTGGGCATGACCTTGCTGGTGCTGATCTTCGCCGAGGTCATGCCCAAGACCTATGCGATCAAGAACGCCAACACCATGGCTCTGTTCGTGGCGCCGGCGATCAGCCTGACGGTGCGCCTGCTGGCCCCGGTGACGCTCACGATCGAGGCCCTGGTCCGCGGCCTGTTCCGTCTCGTCGGCGTCGATTTCAACGCCGCGGACAACGGCCACGAATTCGAAGAGGAATTGCGCGGCGCCATCGACCTGCACACGGGCGATGAGGAAACCGTGCTTGAGCGGGTGATGTTGCGCAGCGTCCTGGACCTGGCCGACGTGCCGGTCGGCGCCATCATGGTTCATCGCTCGAACCTGCATACCCTGAATGTGGAACTGCCGGCGGAGGAACTGATCTCAGGCGTGCTGGACAGCCCCTACACCCGGATTCCCCTGTGGCGTGACGAGCCCGACAATATTGTCGGCATCATCCATGCGAAGGCGCTTTTCCGGGCGCTCAGGGAATCCGAAGAAGATCCAGACCGCTTCGACATCATGAAGATGGCGGCGGCGCCCTGGTTCATTCCCGAGACCACGCCGCTGCTTGACCAGTTGGAGGCATTCCGTGCCAGGCGCGAGCATTTTGCCATGGTCGTCGACGAGTACGGCAGCCTGCAGGGCGTGGTCACCCTGGAAGACATTCTGGAAGAGATCGTCGGCGAAATCGATGACGAGCACGACGAAACAGTCCGCGGCGTGGTCGCGCGCAGCGACGGCTCGGTGGTCGTCGAAGGCACCGTGACTATTCGTGATCTCAACAGGGAATACGAATGGGGCCTGCCCGACGAAGAAGCGGCGACAGTCGCCGGCCTGATCCTGCACGAGGCCCGACGCATTCCGGAGGTCGGCCAGTCCTTCAGATTCCATGGGTTCCGCTTCGACATCCTGGAGCGTCGCCGGCACCAAGTCACCTCGGTCCGTGTCACGCCGCCGAAGGAAGTTTCGAAGCGCCGCCAAGGGGGCTGACGCAGCCCCCCCTTAACCAAGGCCGATTGTTTCCCTATATTGGTCAATAGCCGTTTAATGGAAGGCACGAAAAAATGCGCTGGGCGACGGTGGCCGGCCGAAACGGCAGGGAGGAAAAGGCATGCAAAGTAGAATTTTCCCCGATATCGTCGAACCTCATAACCTGACATCGACCAGGGTCGACGCCACCGCGCATGAGGCGGCAGCCGCCATGGCGACGGCGAACGTGGCGGCGATCATCGTTCTCGATGACGACGGCAAACTCATCGGCATTTTGACCGAGCGCGACTTGACCAGGCGGGTCGTCGCGGAGAATGCGTCGCCGGCGGATGTCAAGGTCGGCGACATCATGACCCCCGATCCGGACACCCTGTCCGCAACCGATCGGGCCGGTGATGCCCTGGAACTGATGATGACGCGCCGCTATCGGCACCTGCCGGTCACAGACGCCGACGGTCGTTGCGTCGCCATGGTCTCGATCCGTGACCTGCATGAAGCGGTGAAACAGAACCTGGAAGAAAGCATCCGCGAAGCCGAGGCCTTCGCCTTCGGCGATCGTTACAGCGCCTGACCTCGCGACGCGTCTCTGCAGCGTCCGTTCGGCCCGGCGCGCGGCCGACCGGTTCTCCTTGCCTGTGCCCTATCGGGACCGATACAGTTCCCGCGACTTGCCGGGAACGCGGAATACCCAGCCCAGCGGAATACCCAGCCCAAGGGTAACCTTTGCCGGGTGCGGCCAATACGCGGATCAGCGGCCTCATGGGCCATCGGCGCCCTTCCCCCGGCCGATCGAACAAATCACGCAGGAGCCCGCCATGCCCTTAAGCAAAGCGTCCCCCCGCAAACACATTCACACGCGCGAGATCGTTTGCCGGGGATATCACCGCGATGACGGCTTATGGGACATCGAAGGTCGCCTGACCGATACAAAGACTTACAGCTTCGGCAACCGTGACCGGGACGGCATTGCTGCCGGCGAACCGGTGCATGACATGTTGATCCGGGTCACCTTGGACGATGACATGATGGTCCATGCCGCGGAAGCCTCGACCGAATCCGGCCCTTACGGTATTTGCGGCGAAGTAACGGAAGTCTTTCACAAACTCGCGGGACTGAAGATAGGACCCGGCTGGCGCAGGGCGGTGACCTCGGTGATGGGCGGCGTCCACGGATGCACCCATTTGCGCGACCTGTTGATGGGGCCTTTGGCGGTGACCGCGTTCCAAACCATTTTCCCGATGCGGGAATCCGGCTCCAAGGTCACGCCGGAAGACCAAGGCAATACCGCCCCGGCCGCGAAGAAACCGCCGTTGATGGATACGTGCTACGCGCTGCGCAGCACGGGCCCCGTTGCCGAGCGACGCTGGCCGGAATTCTTTGCGGCTCAACCGGACCGAAAGGCGCCGGGCCGGGAAGCGGGCTAGGGTCCGCCGGAGAAACCCGCGCCGCGCCGACGCAAGGCAGGCCCGGCGACGAAGACCCGCGGGCACCCTGAAATCTGCAAAACAGCCGCCCTACCCTGCGGCAAGAGTCTTCATCACCTGATCGACCAGGCCGGCCCGTGGCGCGCCGTTTTGGTTGGCGGCAGTTCGGAAATAGGTCACGATGAAAGCCCGGACCGTCGACGTCCGGCTGGAGCCCTTGCGCATAGCCTCTACTTGAGAACAAAGCTGGTGAGGCGAGACCTTTTCCCAGTCGCAGATCTGGTCGAAGGCCTGCCAGGTGGCATCTTCCAGACGCAGGCTGGTACGTCGCCCGTTCACGGTTACGTTTCGGCTCTTCAAACTACTATTCATTGTTGCATTCCAGCTCTTCTTTTTTAGCGAAACGCGATTGCCGGACGGTCATGTGCTGATCCGTAGCGCAGATAGGGCTGTGGATGGTTCATGTCATCCGCACGAAGGACGTTGTTTCCTATTCAAGTATTATCGCGACAGTTAAATAACCGCCTGCGCGATTGCCCCCTCGTCCAATCCCTAATCTTATGTTCGTTTCCAAGAGAACAATATTTATTTGACAGATTTCAAGTTAGACAAAGGTCATAACTCCCGGTCGCCGCTTGCTTGCGGGACCACGCCCGCGCATAGTGGCCATGATGGTCGATCTGAACGAAAGCTTTGGCGAAGCCGACGAGGTCGAGACGGCGAAACGGACCTGTGAATGGCCCGATTGCAATCGACCCGCCGAATTCAAGGCGCCCTATTCCCGCGAAGCTTTGGACCGCTATCGCTGGTTCTGCCTTGAGCATATCCGCGAATACAATCGTAATTGGAATTACTACAGCGGCATGAACGAGGACGAGGTCGAAGCCGACCTGCGCCAGGACACCGTCTGGCAGCGGCCGACCTGGAAACTGGGTTCCG
>JANQIJ010000254.1 GCA_028282185.1 Rhodospirillales bacterium | reverse complement strand
CATCGGCCTTGAGCCATGCCCATGTGAGCATCGACCCCAACCGAGACGACGGCGGAAGGACAAGGGTCGAGCGGAACGGGGAAATGATGAAAATGGTGCCGCCGGAGTGAATTGAACACTCGACCTCGCCCTTACCAAGGGCGCGCTCTACCCCTGAGCTACGGCGGCTTGATCCGGGGTATTCGGAAGGGCCGGACAATAGTATAGGGTCCAAGATAAGACAAGAGGGCCTTGACCGTCTGGGCCTGCGGACGCGACAGCCAGCGGAAGGCCCCGAACCCCGGCCGAATCGGAGACCGAATGAGCGACGATCAACCCGCCAAGGAGCACCCCCGACGCCGTCCCGAGAGTCAGGCCCAGGCCGACGCCCGGCAACAGCGCCTGGCCGATCAGCTACGCGCCAATCTGGCGAAACGCAAGCGACAGAAACAGCTTAGGGCCGAGGGAGCGGGCGATGGGTCGGACGCGGACGGGACCCGGCCGAAGGACCCATAAGGCGCGTCGGGCCGGCCGCGGGGGTTTTTCAATTCGCGCCATGACAGGGCCGCATTCCTGCCTATAATCGCCCGCCATGGACAGCATCAGCATACGCGGCGGCCGGCCGCTTTCCGGCACCATCCCCATCGGCGGGGCGAAGAACGCGGCATTGCCGCTCATGGCCGCCTGCCTTTTGACCGAGGACCCCCTTGAACTGAGCAATGTCCCCGACCTGGTGGATATCGCGACCATGGGCAAGTTGCTGGGCGAACTGGGGGCCGAGATCGAACGCCCGGACGCCGAAGGCCACGACGCGGGGCGCGGCAACGCGCCGGTGCTGCGCCTCCAGGCGCGGCAGATCACGGCGACGGAGGCACCCTATGACCTGGTCCGGCGGATGCGTGCCTCGGTCGTCGTCATGGGGCCGCTGCTGGCCCGGGCCGGGCGCGCGCGGGTGTCCCTGCCGGGCGGCTGCGCCATCGGCACCCGGCCGGTCGACCTACACCTCAAGGCGCTGGAGGCGCTGGGCGCCGAGATCGAGCTGAAGGAAGGATATATCGAGGCCCGCGCGCCGAACGGGCTTACGGGCGGCCATGTGCTGTTCCCCAAGGTCACCGTCGGCGGCACGGAGAACGCCCTGATGGCGGCGGTCCTGGCGCGCGGCGAAACGGTCATCACCAACGCCGCGCGCGAACCGGAAATCACCGATCTGGCGCAATGCCTGGCGGCCATGGGGGCGAAGATCGACGGTCTGGGCACCGATACACTGAAAGTCAGCGGCGTCGATCAGTTGTCCGGTTGCCGCCACCGGGTGTTGCCGGACCGGATCGAAACCGGGACCTATGCCGCGGCCGCGGCGATCACCGGCGGTGACCTCACCCTGACCGGCGCCCGCGCCGACCTGATCGAAAGCGTCATCGGCCTTTTGCAGCGCGCCGGCGTCGAGGTCACGGAACAGGGAGACGGCCTGAAGGTCAGCCGCGCCAATTGCGACCTGCGTGGCGTCGACAGCATGACCGAGCCCTATCCCGGCTTCCCGACGGACATGCAAGCCCAGATCATGGCCCTGATGACCGTGGCCAAGGGGGCTGCGATGATCACCGAAACGATTTTCGAAAACCGCTTCATGCATGTGCCCGAACTCTGCCGCATGGGGGCCGATATCAATGTCCATGGCCGTTCGGCCATTGTCCGCGGGGTCGGCAAGCTGTCCGGCGCGCCGGTCATGGCGACGGACCTGAGGGCGTCGGTTTCCCTGGTCCTGGCGGGCTTGGCGGCCGAGGGTGAAACCCGGGTCAATCGGGTCTATCACCTGGACCGGGGATACGAGCGACTGGAAGAGAAGTTGGCCGCCTGCGGCGCCCAGATAGCGCGGGTCGCCGAGGCCTAGGGGGCTGCAAGACCTAGGGCGCAGGCTCCCGTTTTTCGGGTTTCGCCGGATCGGCCATCGGCGGCGTATTCGCGGCCGCGTTCCGGAACGAAGGGTCGGCCCCCTTGGGCGCGTTTTCGGGCAACTGACGCCCACGGCGCAAACTCTCAACGATTTCCGACAATTGGACGTTGGCATCGCGCAGTTCGCGCAGGTCACGGGACAACAAAATCGCATGGACCCCCAGGCCGATGATAACGGCGCCGATGATCGTAATCGCGAATTCGTCGATTTCCCAATCTTCGTGGTCGCGGCTGAATTCATAAAACGCTTCGAAGGCGTCAAAATGGCCGAGCGCCAGGAACATACAGCCACCGCCGACTAAGGCGACGAGCACGGGCAGGCGAGACCTTTTGCGTGATTCGCGCATGGCATCCAATCTCATGAGCACGTTGCGCCCTTATGAACGGTGGGCGTTGAATGACATAACGCAAGTTCCATGCCACTACTAGGGTTAATCAAGCGGATATGGCGTCTCGACGATCGGGCCGGCTTGACCTAACCTGATCGTTGGAGACCCCGAGATGACGCCGCGCTTAAGCCAAGACCAGTTCGCCCAGTTTCGCGACGACGGCTATGTCTTTCCCGTCTCCATCCTGGACGACGCCGAGGTGGTCGATCTGCGCGGCCGGATCGAGGCCTTCGAGTCCGCCCAGGGCACCCCGGTCAACGGCGCCCAGCGCAACAAATCGCACCTTTTGTTCAAATGGCTGGACGACCTGATCCGCGACGATCGGATCGTCGATGTGATGGAGGCGATCCTGGGGCCGAATATTCTTTGCTGGAACACCCTGTTCTGGACCAAGGAAGCAGGCTCGGAGCAGTTCGTTTCCTGGCACCAGGATTCGAACTATTGGGGGTTGGCCGGGGGCGAAGTGGTGACCGCTTGGTTGGCGCTGTCCGAAGCCTCCCTGGAAAGCGGCTGTATGCGGGTATTGCCGAAAACGCATCTCGGGCCGCCGATGGTCCACGAGGACCTTTATCACGCGAACAACATGCTGACCCGGGGGCAGGAAATCACCCGGGACATCGATGAGGCTCAGGCCGTCGCCATGCCGCTGAAGCCCGGCCAAATGTCGTTGCACAACATCCGTTTGGCTCATGCCTCTGGGCCGAACCGGTCGGCCGACCGGCGGATCGGCATTTCGTTGCATTACATGCCGGCCAAGGCGATGCAAAGCGTCGGCCAGTGGGACAGCGCCGCCCTGGTGCGCGGTACGGACGTCTATGGCCATTTCGCGCACACGCCCCGGGTCGAGCGGGACATGGATCCGGGGACCGTCGCCTTTCACGCCCGCGCGGCGGAGGCCGTGCGCCATGTGCTGTATCACGGCGCCGAAGAAATGACCGCCAAGCTATAGTCGTCCTGCAACGCCCGTGCCCGATCCACCCGTGCCCGATCCACCCGTGACCGCCCCGCCCCAATTCGTCGATGTCGACGGCCGGCGATTGGAATTCGCTTGGGCCGGCGCGGCCGATGCCGAGGGCCCCGTGTTGGTGTTCCTGCACAAAGCCTTGGGCTGCGTCGGTATGTGGCGCGAGGTGCCAGCGGTCCTGGCGCGGATGACCGGCCGTCGAGCGATCGCCTATTCGCGGGCCGGCTACGGCCGGTCGGACCCGGTGGCCCTGCCGCGGCCCTTGGATTTTCACGATATCGAGGCCTATGACGTCTTGCCGCGGCTGCTCGACGCGCTGGGCATCGAGACGGCTGTCTTGATCGGCCATTCCGACGGGGCGACCATCGCCCTGCTGACCGCGGCCCGCGATCGCCGGATCAGGGGCGTGGTTTCCATGGCCGCCCATGTGTTCAACGAACGCATTACCCGAGCGGGCGCGCAGCTGGCGCTCGGGGCCTGGAAGACGACCGACCTGCGGGCCAAGCTGGAACGCTACCACGGAGCGCAGGTCGACGACGCCTTCTTCGGCTGGAACGACGTCTGGCTCGACCCGGCGTTTCACGATTGGAACATCGAGGATCGTCTGATCGATATCCATTGCCCGGTTCTGATCGTCCAAGGGACCCGCGACCAATACGGCACCGCGGCCCAGGTCGAAGCCATCGCCGCCGGCGTTTCCGGACCGGCCCAGATTATGATGATCGACGGCTGCGGCCATGCGCCGCATCAGGACGCGCCGGCGCTGCTATTCCCGCGAATCGTCGACTTCGTCGCCGGCCTGACCGGGTAGGCGGTCGGATTGCCGACCGACGGCGGATGTATGGCATCTTTCGCGGAAAGACGATATGTATGCGCCGCACATCGCCCGGAGACCCGACATGCCGACCAGTCAACCCGCCAATGAGAAGCTCGTGCTCGCTCTGCCCAAGGGGCGCATCCTGAAAGAGGTGATGCCGCTGGTCCGCCACGCGGGGATCGAGCCCGAGGCCGCCTTCGACGATCCGGCAAGCCGGCAATTGCGGTTCGCGACCAATCTGCCGGGCTTGGACATCATCCGCGTGCGCAGTTTCGACGTGGCCACGTTCGTCGCGTTCGGTGCGGCCCATTTGGGCGTTGCCGGCAACGACGTGTTGATGGAATTCGACTATTCGGAGATCTACGCGCCGGTTGATTTGGGCATCGGGTACTGCCGGTTGGCCGTGGCCGCGCCGGCGGAAATGGTCAAGACCGATGACCCCAAGGCCTGGTCGGCGATTCGCGTCGCCACCAAGTATCCCGAACTGACCCGCCGCCACTTCGCCAGGCGCGGGGTCCATGCCGAATGCATCAAGCTCAACGGTGCCATGGAATTGGCGCCGACGCTGGGCTTGTGCCGGCGGATCGTCGATTTGGTATCCACCGGCGCGACGCTCAAGGCCAATGGTCTGGTCGAGGTCGAGACGATCGCCGAGGTCACGTCGCGTCTGGCCGTCAACCGTGCGGCGTGGAAAACCCGGCCCAACGAGGTCGGCACCTGGGTCGACAAGTTCAAGGAGACGGCCGATGCCCTTGCGGCTTGATGCGGGCGATCCTGGTTTCGCGGGCGCCTTCGCCGAATTGCTTGATGCCAAGCGGGAAACCGGGGCCGACGTCAACGAAGCGGTTGCCGATATCCTGGCCGATGTGCGGACGCGCGGCGACGCGGCGGTGATCGATTACACGGCCCGGTTCGACCGTCATCGGCGCCGATCGACAGCGTTTCGGGCGTCAACTGATGACGGTCGAACCGGGCCGTGTAATCGATCACCGCCGCGTCGCCGCGCGTCCGCACATCGGCCAGGACATCGGCAACCGCTTCGTTGACGTCGGCCCCGGGTT